>NZ_CEZFMW010000133.1:0-8801 GCF_982993085.1 Thalassobacter sp.
GTTAATCGCGACACATTCGAAGGATTGACCATGGCCGATTTCCCCAGTTCTTTCGACAAGGAAGCCCTCCTGCAATGCTCACGCGGAGAGCTGTTTGGCCCTGGCAACGCCCAGTTGCCCGCTCCGCCCATGCTGATGATGGACCGGATCACCGAGATTTCGGGCGACGGCGGACCACATGGCAAGGGCCATGTGATCGCAGAATTCGACATTACACCCGATCTTTGGTTCTTTGACTGCCACTTTCCCGGCAACCCAATCATGCCCGGCTGTCTGGGCCTGGATGGGCTATGGCAGCTGACCGGCTTCAACCTTGGCTGGCGCGGCTGGCAGGGTCGCGGATACGCGCTTGGCGTGGGTGAGGTCAAGCTGACAGGCATGGTGCGCCCTGACCGCAAGATGCTGAAATACCACGTGCATTTCACCAAAGCGATCCAAACGCGCCGCCTGACTATGGGTGTTGCTGACGGCATCGTCGAAGCAGACGGTGAAGTTATCTATCAGGTCAAAGACATGAAGGTCGCGCTCAGCGAGACCTAAGTCGCCGGCCTTTTCACCAACAAACTGCGTCCCTTCAATCACCCGCAAGCCTGCGGGTGATATGCGTGCGCGTGCGGCACGCCAATCTTTAGATCACCCGGCCCTTGCTCCTCCACGACCCCTCGCCTAAACACAAATGCGACCGGATCGAGGAGAACCCCATGCGTAGAGTAGTTGTCACAGGTATTGGCATCGTGTCCCCCATTGGCAATACGCCCGATGAGGTCGAAGCGAGCCTTCGCGCGGGCAAGTCCGGCATCACCTTCTCAGAATCCTATGCCGAGCATGGGTTCCGCAGCCAAGTCCACGGCGTACCGGACATCGATCTGGCCGAAAACATCGATAAGCGGCAATTGCGGTTCATGGGTCCGGGTGCGGCCTACAACTACATCGCGATGGAACGCGCGATTGCGGACAGCGGTTTGGCAGAGAACGAAGTCTCAAACGAGCGCACGGGCCTCGTGATGGGTTCCGGCGGGCCTTCGACCTCGAACTTTTTCACCGCATTTGACACCGTGATCAACAAGGGCAGCCCCAAGCGCATGGGCCCCTTCATGGTCACGCGCTGCATGTCGTCCACGAACTCCGCGTGTCTTGCGACACCGTTTAAAATCAAGGGCGTAAACTATTCGATAACATCCGCTTGCACCACATCGCTGCACTGCATGGGCAACGCGACCGAGCAAATTCAGTTCGGCAAACAGGATATCGTTTTTGCCGGCGGCGGCGAGGAAGTCGATTGGACGCTTTCATGCCTCTTCGATGCTATGGGCGCGATGTCGTCCAAATACAACGACGCCCCAGAAACTGCATCCCGCCCCTATGACAGCACCCGTGACGGTTTTGTCATCGCAGGTGGCGCAGGTGTTGTCGTGCTAGAGGAACGCGAGCGTGCGATTGCCCGTGGTGCCAAAATCTATGGCGAAGTCACCGGCTACGGCGCAACATCCGACGGCCATGACATGGTTGCCCCCTCCGGTGAGGGCGGCGAACGCGCGATGCGCTTGGCGCTGAGCACCCTGCCCGAGGATCGCTCGATCGGGTATATCAACGCCCACGGGACCTCGACCCCAGTTGGTGACATCAAAGAGATCGTCGCCTGCCGCAACATCTGGGGCGAGGGCAACACACCCCCCGTCGGGTCGACCAAATCCATGACTGGGCACAGCCTTGGCGCGACCGGCGTTCAGGAAGCGATCTATTCCATGATCATGATGAACAAGGGCTTCATCGCGCCCTCGATCAACGTTAACGATCTGGACGAAAACCTTGCCCCTGCCGAGATCAACACCGAACTCAAGGAAAACGCTGAGATCGACTCGATCCTGTCGAATTCGTTCGGCTTTGGCGGCACCAACGGTACGGTCATTATTTCCAAGCACCGCGACTAAGACGCCCTGCCAATCCTACGTTCTGCGCCGCGTCCATCTTTGGGCGCGGTCAAAACGCGTCCTCTGGCATCAAATGCCGTCCAAAGCTTGACCGCCCCGCGCCTGTCGCCTACCGCTCTCTTAAGACAGCAAAAAAGGAGACACCATGGGACTGATGGACGGCAAAAAAGGCCTGATCATGGGGGTCGCGAACGAACGCTCCATCGCGTGGGGCATCGCCAAGGCCATGGCCGAGCAAGGCGCAGAACTGGCGTTCACCTACCAAGGCGAGGGCTTTGGCAAACGGGTGGCACCACTGGCCGCGTCATTGGGCTCTGACATTCTTGTGGACGCAGACGTGACCGATGATGCGTCGCTGGACGCCGCCTTTGACACGCTCAAGGACCGCTGGGGCAGTCTGGATTTCCTCGTCCATGCCATCGCATTCTCGGACAAATCGGAGCTGACGGGCCGTTTCGTCAATACCAGCCGGTCAAATTTCAAAAATTCGCTCGATATTTCTTGCTATTCGTTCATCGAAGTGTCCCGCCGGGCCGCTGAAATGATGCCCAATGGCGGCACGCTGCTAACGCTGACCTTTGATGGGTCCCAACGCGTGACACCATTCTACAACGTGATGGGCGTGGCCAAGGCAGCACTTGAAGCATCAGTCCGGTATCTTGCCGCCGATTTGGGTCCTGACGGGATCCGCGTAAACGCCCTATCGCCTGGCCCGATGAAAACCCTTGCGGGTGCCGCGATCGGCGGTGCGCGCAAAACCTATCGCCACACAGAACAGAACGCGCCGCTCCGCTCCAACGCGACGCTGGAAGCAGTGGGTGGTACGGCCGTCTACCTCGCCTCCGAAATGGGGGCATGCACCACGGGTGAGGTCGTGCATATTGATGGCGGCTATCACGTGATGGGCATGCCACACCCTGACAACCTATAAGCGGCTGACACAGTCAAACGGGCGCGCCGTTGGGGCCGCCCGTTAATTTATGCGGAGATACCCCGGCGACATGAGGCAAAACCCGCCATCCGGCAAATTTGTGACACAATGAGCTGCTCAATCGCGCTTTGTTGCCCGTTTAGGGCCCAATAATCCCGATATATTTTACAGACAGCGGCCAAAGTGCCCAAATTTTGCCAACCTCAGCCACTAAGTTGAAAGGACATTAACCTTAACGAGTGGCTTATTATGTTTTTTCGCGACTTCCTAAAAGACGATGCCGGCGCACTGACGCTGGACTGGGTGGTACTTACCGCTGCCCTGGTCGGAACGGGTATCGCAGTGGTTTCAACCGTCAGTACCGGTGTAGATGGTCTGGCTGTAACCACCGAGGCGGACCTAAACGGATCAATCATCCGCAAGACCTTTGTGGGCAACCTTTGTAAGGGAGGCCTTGAAGCGGTGCAATTGAATGAAAATGCGCGAGTTTCCGCAGCGCGTGCCAACGGTATTGATACAGATGCCATCAATGTGCGTAGCGCGCTCAACGCGCTCGAAACAGGTAAAGGCGACGCGGAAATACTGCACCTTTATTCGGAAATGCAGGCAGCTACGTTCGCGCCGCTAGACAGCGAAATCACCGAAAAACGCCTACTGGAATGTGAAATCCAGCGACGCGGCTTGCTATAGGCGCAAAAGCGCGTCGTAGGGCAGTACTCGCACCATGTCGCCGCGCTGAATTTGCAGCGCGTCCGACGGCAGGTCGATTAACGCATCCGCCCAAGACAGCCCGGACACCCGGCCAGAGCCTTCGGATTCGTAGGCCTCAATCCCTTCGGGGGTGATCTTCGCGCGCAAAAATTCACGGCGTCCGGCTTTTTTGCCTTTGGTGAATTGCGCGGGCAGCCATACGGGCTGTGGCATACGCCACCCCGCTCCCCCAAGCACCGACAAAGCAGGTCGGGCAAAGATAACTGCCGTCACAAAGGCCGCGACCGGATTGCCGGGCAAACCAAACAACGGCACCCCCTGCCATAGGCCCAGCGCCAGCGGACGCCCTGGTTTCACGGCAATGCGCCACAACGTGTGCTGCCCCTCGGCCGTGAGCAGCGCAGACATATGGTCCTCATCCCCGCCCGACGCGCCGCCGGATGTTAGAATGGCGTCGCACCGGCTTTCCGCATCATTCAGTAGCGCGCGCAAGGCATCGCGATCATCGGGGGCGCGACCCAAATGGACAGCCTCCATCCCCCAGCCCGCGACAAGCCCGCGCAACATCGGGCCGTTCGCATCATAGATTTGCGCAGGTGCCACCGCTGCACCGGGTGCGGCCAACTCATCGCCGGTGGACAACACACCCACGCGCAGACGCCGCCACACCGGCACACCCCCATGGCCCAGCGCCGATAGCGTTGCCAAATCGGGCGCGCGAACAACGTGGCCTGCATCAAAGATCGGCGCGCCGGCTTTTTGGTCCTCTCCCGCGCGGCGGGTATTTGCGCCGGGCTTGGGCAATGCGGACAAATGCAGGGCACCGGCATCCAGCGCCACGTCCTCTTGCATTACGATCGTATCTACGCCCGCAGGCACAGGCGCGCCCGTCAGAATGCGCACCGCATGCCCGGGTGGCACGGTCCCGTCATAGGGCACCCCAGCCGCCGCACGGCCATCGACCAGCGGCATATTCAGCGCGCCTGAGGCATGGGCAAAGCCATAGCCGTCGACAGCGGCGTTTGCAGTCGGCGGGTTGTCGCGCAATGCAACGATATCTTCGGCCAAAACACGGTCCAAGCTTTGCTCAAGCTCTACAGTTTCGGCGGACACGACCCGGCTCAACCCATCACGCAAGTGCTCTAACGCTTCGTCTACTGGGGTCCAATGCACCCCGGGTGGGAGGGCGAAACAATCGTTCTTGAGCGGTGGGGCCACGGGCACGCGCGCTGCGTTGGCGCCAAAAATCCATCCCTCCTCGGCGGGATCACCATCTCCGTGGAACCACCCCTCAAGCATACCGTCTGTTTGGGCGGTCAGGATCGCCTCAACCACCCAGCGAACTTGCGCGGCATCAAGGATATCGTACCCCGCGCCGGGGTATTCCAAAGCCAGCGCCCCGGGATCAGCTGGAGCAAGCATTGAGGGATAAATTTCGGCCACGGTGATAGCGGCTTTCGGCACCTGCCATCCGCTTTGTAGCGGCCAAACCGAAAGGTCATCGCCGTACCGCGCCCGCAAAGCCGCAAGGCGCGGCAGCCCAAGCAAGCTTTGAGAACCGACAGAACCCGTGGTGAACAGCTTCCACGCAGGTTGCGCGCTGCGGATACTCGCCTCAACACGGCGGCGTTCTGCCATGCCATGACCATGACGCGCTGTGCCTTTGGGCGGTAGGTCAGGCAGGTCAACCTGTGTGGGGCATCCCCAAAAGGGACCAACACCGGGGCAAGCACGGTTCATTTCCGCCGCAACCTCAAACCGATTGTTGGCATTGTCAGGCGCATCCGACACCCGCGCTGCAAGCCAATCCCACACGGCAAGCGCACCGCGCTGACCGGTAAGCGTTTCGGCAAAACCGTCAGGGTAACCAAAGGCGAAATCAAAGCCCAAAAAAACGCGTTCCCCGGCCGCAAGGGCCGCGTCCAGAAGGGCATGGATATGGGTCATCGCCTCAGCGCGGGTGCGGCAATAGACAGGATGCGTGATCCCGCCCGCTCGTCCAGCACAGATAAAAATACTGTCTTTGGCGGGGGCCTTTGGCCCCGGCTTGGCCCGTGCGGACCAGTCAACCGCGATTACCAGATCATAGGTCAAAGCCCTAAATCCTGTGCAATGAATGCCGCAATGGCCGCCGTGTCATCTAGATCAAACACTGGCACATCCGCACTGGGGCCGCTGTCGCTGGCCACGGCCCGAATGGTCGTATTGGTCGCCGCCAACAAAGCGGATGTCCCGGCCGCCGCACGGTGCGCCTCGACCTTAGGATGATCACTGGATTTGAACCCCTCAACCAACACCAGATCAACAGGAGCCATCTGCGCCAGTAGGTCACGCAATTCAGGCTCTGGCGCACCACGATGCTCAGTCAACAACGCAGACCGACTGGCAGACGCCAACATAACCTGATCCGCGCCCGCGACACGGTGCCGATGCGTATCGGTTCCTGCGACCTCTAGATCGACCGCATGATGCGTGTGCTTGATGGTCGACACGCGCAGGCCTTGGCCCGTGAAGTGTGTAACCAACCGCTCCATCAACCCGGTCTTGCCGCAGTTTTTCCAACCCGTAATGCCGTAGTGCTTCATAGGGCGGCCTCAGCCGTCGCAAGATCATCCGGGGTGTTAATATTGAAAAACGGATCAAGCGCCATGGCCGGGAACTCAGCCATGCCAGCACCGTGGCGATCGGTCCAATGCAGAACCTTACGCAGCCCCCCTTCGAGGGCCGCACGAAGATCATGGCGCAGCGCAGTGGGCCACAAACCAAATGTCGGTTGATGCCAAAGCTTGCCATTTTCATCCCGAGTCGCGGCTAGGGCCACCCCCTCGGGGCCCGCAGCCAACAATAGGCGCGGCACCAGATCGGCGGGGAAAAATGGCGTGTCCGCAGCGGCCGTCACAATATGCGGCACACCCGTTTCAGCAGCCCATTCCAGCCCGGCCAAAACACCCGCAAGGGGCCCCGCGAAACCATCCACGCTATCGGGCAAAACCGGCAGCCCCAGATCGGCAAACCGGGCCGCGTCACCATTCGCATTCAGAGCAATGCGGTCCACCTGCGGCTCCAGCCGGTCGATAACTCGCGCAAATAGACTGCGCCCCCCCACGCGCAGGCGACCTTTGTCACCACCGCCCATCCGCGTGGCCAAACCACCCGCAAGGATCACCCCATGAGGCTGGATCATACCTGCGCTCCTTTGCGGCGATGCTTGCTGCTTTCGTCGGATACCGCACTAAGGTCTGCGTCGTATACCAACCGCTCTGCACCGCTAAGGCAGACAAAACGCTGCCCGCGCAGACGACCCACAACTGTCAGGCCGATTTCTTGGGCGATTTCAACGCCCCACGCGGTAAACCCTGACCGAGACACAAGCGCTGGAATGCCCATCAGCGCGCATTTAATCACCATCTCGGACGTAAGGCGCCCCGTCGTATAAAGCGTTTTGTCGCCCGCAGCGGTTCCAGTGGACCGCATCCAACCCGCGACCTTATCCACCGCATTGTGGCGGCCGACGTCTTCCATATAGACCAAGGGCTGATCGCCTTGGCACAGAACCGTGCCGTGGATCGCACCTGCATCTAAGTAAAGTGAGGGCATCTGATTGATCGCCTTTGACAGGGAATAAAGGTCCGACGTCCGCACCTGTGTGGCGGGCAATTCCAGACCCTCTAATCCCTCCATCATGTCGCCAAAAACCGTACCCACGGCGCAGCCACTGGTACGGGTGGCGCGGGCCAGTTTGGCTTCATGGTTTGTCTCAACCTCGGTACGCACGATGACGACTTCTAGCTCTTCGTCGTAGTCAACGCCCGTTACCACATCATCGGGGCCAACCATTCCTTGGTTCACCAAAAACCCAAGACCAAGGTATTCGGGATAGTCGCCAATCGTCATCGAGGTCACGATTTCACGACTATTGAGATAGATCGTCAGAGGGCGTTCTTCGACCACGCGTAAGTCGACCTCTGCCCCCGTCTGATCACGCCCAACGACGGCCCGCGTAAGACGTGGCAAAGAAGGATCGGGGGCAATAATCATGCGCTTGTTTCTCCGAAGGTGGGTGCGTACACCGGACGCAACTGCGCCGACTGAGGCACAACTTTGGGGCGTTTCATGGCAATTTCCAACCCGAAAACAGCATACTGGCGCGGCTTTCGCGCAGGCGCGCCATTTCTGTTGGTTATCATCCCGTTTGGGGCACTTTTCGGCGTTGTCGGCACCGAAGCCGGGCTGCCGTTGTTAGAGGTCATGGCGTTCTCAGTCCTGGTGATTGCGGGGGCCGCTCAGTTCACCGCCGTCCAGTTGATGACCGAGCAAGCACCAACCGTCATCGTGATCATATCAGCGTTGGCCGTGAACCTGCGTATGGCAATGTATTCGGCGTCCCTTGCGCAGCATTTGGGGGCTGCCCCGCTCTGGCAGCGTGCCTTCGTCGCCTATCTATGCGTCGATCAAAGCTACGCCTGTTCAATCAACGAATACGAGAACCGGCCCAATTTGACGGTTTCAGAAAAGGTCGCATTTTTCGTCGGAAGCATCAGCACCGTGGCCCCAATGTGGTACATCTCGACCTATGCGGGGGCGGTTTTGGGCATGGCAATCCCGCCGGAATACGCCCTCGATTTTGCAGTACCGATTACATTCCTTGCGATTATCGCACCTGCCCTGCGCACCTTACCCCACGTCATCGCAGCCGTCATATCTGCCGCCCTCGCGCTGGCGTTTGTGTGGGTGCCGTACAACCTTGGGCTGATAATCGCGGCTGTTTTCGCAATGATCGCAGGCGCGCAGTCTGAGGTTTGGTTGGAGCGTCGTCGATGAATTATTCCACCCCCACCATCTGGCTCATCATCATATGCCTCGCTTTGGGGACGTTCGGGCTTCGGTTTGTTTTCATTGGACTTGTTGGCGACCGTGAGATGCCCGCATGGCTCCTGCGACATCTGCGGTACACTGCAGTGGCGGTGATGCCCGGATTGATCGCGCCCCTCGTCTTGTGGCCCGCCGCGACAGGGGGTCAACCTGACCCTGCCCGGTTGAGTGCGGCGGGTGTTGCCCTTGCCGTTGGCATCCTTACCAAGAACGTCATAGGGGCCATCGTGAGTGGGATCGTGACCCTCTATGCGGTCCAGTATCTGTTGACATAATCGCTGCGCTGCCGCATTAGGGCCATTCAATCACGTCTCCCGAGAGTGCCATGTGGCGCTCGGTGTCGGAGAAGACGTCCG
>NZ_CEZFMW010000134.1:0-8784 GCF_982993085.1 Thalassobacter sp.
TGTTCCTTGCTCACACCCGAGAAAGGGCGTCACATATATCAGCCCCCCGCGACAAACAACCCAAGCGCGTCTGAACCCTCCGATCAAGGCCCTTTGACGCTTGACCCCTCTGCCCCACGCGCCTAAACCGTGGCCAATTTGCCGAACCCCATCAGCCGCTAGGAGACCATCATGTCAGACCCCCGCCCCACAGCCTGTCTGGCCCTTGCGGATGGCACCGTGTTCTACGGACACGGGTTTGGTGCCACGGGCCTGTCCGTCGCCGAATTGTGCTTTAACACCGCAATGACCGGATATCAGGAAATCATGACCGACCCGTCCTATGCGGGCCAAGTCGTGACCTTCACCTTCCCCCACGTGGGCAACACAGGCACTACGCCCGAAGACGACGAAACCGGACAGTCCGCTGCCGCAGGCATGGTCGTTAAATGGGACCCCACCGCACCGTCCAACTGGCGCAACGCGCAGGATTTGGGCGCGTGGCTCGCCGCGCAGGGCCGCATTGGGATGGGCGGCGTTGATACCCGCCGCTTGACCCGCGCGATCCGTCAACAAGGTGCGCCGCACGTGGCACTGGCCCACGACCCTGAGGGCAATTTTGACATCGAAGCCTTGGTCAAAGCCGCTCGGGCATTCAAGGGCCTAGAGGGCCTCGATCTGGCCAAGGAAGTCACCTGCGCCCAAAGCTACACATGGGACGAAAGCCGTTGGGCTTGGCCCGAAGGTTACCCCAAGCGTGAAGGCCCGGCCCCCAAGGTTGTGGCCATCGACTACGGCGCAAAACGCAACATTCTGCGCTGTTTGGCGTGGGCAGGCTGTGATGTGACCGTGCTGCCCGCATCGGCAACCGCTGCGGACATCAAAAGCCACTCCCCCGCGGGTGTGTTCCTGTCCAATGGCCCCGGCGATCCTGCAGCCACTGGCGCATATGCTGTGCCTATGATCCGCGAGATCCTCGACACCACTGATCTGCCGATCTTTGGCATCTGTCTGGGTCACCAGATGTTGGCACTGGCATTGGGCGCCAAGACCATCAAGATGAACCACGGCCACCACGGTGCGAACCACCCGGTCAAAGACCTCGAAAGCGGCAAGGTAGAGATCACTTCGATGAACCACGGGTTCACGGTCGACAGCCAGACGCTGCCTGAGGGCGTGATTGAAACCCACGTGTCGCTGTTCGACGGATCGAACTGTGGAATCAGGATGGCAGACCGCCCGGTGTATTCGGTGCAATACCACCCAGAGGCAAGCCCGGGCCCCATGGACTCGATGTATTTGTTTGAACGTTTCAGGAACGCGTTAAAAATGCCTGCCTAATTGGTTAACATACTGAGTTAATGCGTTAATTTAACCTTCGCATTAACTTTCTGTTTACCAATAGCGTCTTTCAAGGACCTGATTGTAAAGGGTCCTTGATGTCCACCCAGTTTCTAAAACTTGTCCAAGCGACACGCGTGCCCGCACTGCTGGGCCCCAAAAAGCGCGCGGCCTCCACCTCGGGTCACGCCTCGCCTCTTGGTGCATATCTGCTTGATGCACGCGCGATTTCGCCCGGTAATCTGGCCAAGGCGTTGGCATTACAACTGCGCGAGGATGCCCGATTGGGCGACATCCTAATTGCCAATGGCTGGGTGACCGAGCGCGATTTGATGATGGCCCTGTCATCGCAGTATGGCATCGGGTTTGCGGACACTGCCCTGCCCCCACATGATTTGGATATGATCCGGTCGCTCCCATGGGAGCTGTGCCTGAAACACACCGTGGTGCCCTGGTCGCAGACCGGTGGAATGCTGATCCTCGCCACATCGAATCCCGATAAAATCCCTCAGATCCGCGCGGCATTGCCCCCCGGTTTGGGCAACGTTCTCTTCACCCTTGCCCCAGAGGTTGAGGTGCTAAAGGCCATCGCCCTTGGCCACGGCAAAGCCCTTGCCCGCCGGGCCGAGGCCAAAGTGTCAGAAGGCATGTCATGCCGCAATTGGGCGACCAGCTTGTCGAGCCTAGTGGTACCGACGGTGTGTGTCGTCCTGATCTTTAGCCTGCTGTTTCACACAATGATGACGTTAGCGGTTCTGTCACTGCTGGCCTGCGCCCTTTTGATCAGCAACGTGATCTTTAAGGGCACGGCGCTGTGGTTTCACCTGACCGAGGACAAAAGCGAATTTCATTCTCACCGAGATCACGGATCACAAACCAAGCGGCCAATCATTTCGCTGTTTGTACCGCTGTTCAAAGAGCCAACGATCGCGGGACCATTGGTCCAACGCATGGCACGGCTCGATTACCCGCGGGAATTGCTCGACATCTGCCTGATCGTTGAGGAACACGATATTGAGACACGCATGGCACTGGCACGTGCGGCGATCCCGTCGTGGTTTCGCGTCATCGTGGTGCCCGATGGCACACCCCGCACCAAGCCGCGTGCGATGAACTATGCACTCAACTTTGCGCGGGGCTCTATCGTCGGGGTTTATGACGCCGAGGACGCCCCCGAGGCCCGGCAATTGCACGCAGTGGCCAACCGTTTTGCGATCGCCCCAGAAAAGGTCGTCTGCTTGCAAGGCCGTCTGGATTATTACAACCCCCGGAAAAACTGGGTTTCACGCTGTTTTACCATCGAATACGCCACATGGTTTCGCCTGTTTCTGCCCGCGATCAAACGCATGGGCTTGGCCGTGCCTCTGGGCGGGACCACGTTGTTTTTCCGCAGGGATGTGTTGCGAGAATTGGGCGGCTGGGACGCGCACAACGTGACCGAGGACGCCGATCTGGGCATTCGCCTTGCGCGGTTGGGCTATGAAACCGAGATGATCGACATCACCACCCATGAAGAGGCCAACGCGGCGACTTGGCCTTGGATCAAGCAACGGTCGCGCTGGAACAAGGGCTATTTCATGACTTGGGTGGTTCATAATCGCCAGCCGATCCAATTGCTTCGCGACCTTGGCCTGCGCAAGTGGCTTGGGTTTCACATGATGTTTTTGGGGATGATCCTGAACGCCGCGTTGGCCCCATTGTTATGGAGCACGGTTGTTGTCGCCTTTGGGGTGCATCATCCGATCATGACCCTTTTGCCGACATGGGCCGTGTGGCCGATGGCGGTGGTTTTCACACTGGCCACAGTCCTGACAATCACGCTGGCGTTGGTGGCCTGCCGCTCCAGTCACCTCAGGTTTTTGCGGCCATGGGTGCCTCTGACGCTGCCCTATTTTCAGCTCACAACGCTTTCGACCTACAAGGCGCTGTTTGAAACCGTGCGCAAGCCATTCTACTGGGACAAAACCGAGCACGGCGCATTCGGTGGGGCCGAACACAATGTCCAAACACCTGAGGCTGCGGGGATTGAGCGTAAACCAGTGATCTTTGGCACACCGATCAAGGACACGGCCCCCAATATCAAACCCCTACCCGATCAGCTGCTGAAAGTGCCCGTGATCAAGGTTGGTTCAGATGGCACGATCCGGCGTATTTCGTGACCTGCGCGCGCGGGGCTACATCCGCCCGCCGGACGCCATGATCCGCTCGGATTCTTCCTTGAGACGGACCTCAAACGCCACACTCAGATGAGCGCGGAGTTCTTCTGCCGCGCGCTCGCCGTCGCCATCGGCAATGGCCTGCACGACGCGGCTATGCTCGGCCAACGCCAACTCTCCCCGACCCTCTGCGGCCAGCGAGGTCGTGGCCATCAACGCCATCGACCGGTGGACCAGGTCCAACTGTTGCACCAGATACCGGTTGTGGCTGGCCAAATGAATTTGTGTATGGAACCGACGATTGGCCCGGCTCAGCGCCTTGGGATCATCGATCAGCGCGCGGTCATCTTCGACCATATCAAAGAGAACCTTAATCTCTTCGGGGGCGGCGTGTTTCGCCGCCAGCTTGGCAGCCAACGCCTCCAACTCGGTGCGCACGATATAGAGTTCAGCAATCTGGTCGTGATCCAACGACGCCACGATCAAGGACCGCCCATCACGCGTCAGCAACGATTGGGTTTCAAGCCGTTGCAATGCCTCGCGAATGGGGGTTCGCGACACGCCAAACCGTTCGGCAAGTTCGCTCTCGACCAAGCGATCGCCGGGGCGATACGTGCCCACATCAATCGCCTCTAGGATCAGCCCATAGGCGTCTTTTTGCGATGTTTTTTCCACGTGAACCCCGTCTGCCTTAATCGTATACCATGATATGCAGACTGCCCGCGCGGGATCAAGCGCAGAACCAAGCCCAAAGGACGGGTTGCCCCCCGGATCGTAGCGCGTAGGGTGCGGCCCCATGACCATATCCACTACCCTGCCGCTGCCTTTTGAACATATCACCACGTGGGTGTTCGACTTGGACAACACGCTTTATCCCAGCCACGTGCGCCTGTTCGACCAGATCGAGGTGCGGATGCGGGATTATGTGGCCCACACGTTGGGCGTTGATCTGGCCGAGGCGGACCGCCTACGCGCTCACTACTGGCGGACCCACGGCACGACGCTTGCGGGCTTAATGCGCGAACACGCAATCGACCCGGACCCGTTTCTGGATCATGTGCATGACATTGATTTCTCGGTCCTGCCCCGCGATGCCACGCTGGCGGAACGGATCGCGCGCCTGCCCGGGCGGCGTATCGTTTATACCAATGGCACTGCCCCCTATGCCGCCCGCGTCCTAGAGGCACGCGGCCTGAGCCATCTGTTCGATGCCCTTTATGGAGTGGAACACGCGGGCTATCAGCCCAAACCCGACGCCGCCGCCTTTGACACCGTGTTCACCAAGGACCGCCTCACGCCGCGCAGCGCGGCGATGTTTGAAGATGAGCCGCGCAACCTACAGGTCCCGCACGAACTGGGCATGGCAACGGTGCTGGTCGCCGAAACCCGCCCCCGCGGCGAGCACATTCACCATCACACGCGTGATCTAAGCGACTTTCTGGCGCAGATTGTCGATTGAGGTCGCCTGAGCACTGGCCGTACCAGCCGCCGCGGCCTAACTGTGCCGGAGGGAGGCAGCATCCATGCATGAAACCACCGATATTCTGATCTCGGGCGGCGGTGTGGCCGGTTTGACCGCAGCTGCTGCCTTTGGCGCCTGCGGGCACCGGGTCACGCTTGTTGATCCCACCCCCCCGATCACCGACGGCGACGCTGTTGGCGCGGATCTGCGCAGCACCGCGTTCCTGCAACCTGCCCGCGCCTTGCTACAAGAGGCCGGCCTATGGGATCGGCTTGCCCCCTTTGCCAGCGCGCTGCACACGATGCGGATCGTCGATGCTTCAAACCCCGCACGCGAACCTGTCGTGCGGAATTTTGAGAGCAGCGATCTGGGCGACGCGCCCTTTGGCTGGAACCTGCCCAATTGGCTGTTACGCCGCGAAATGGTGGCACAGCTGGCCGAACTGCCCAATGTCGATTTCCGCCCAGGCACCGCCACAGCCCGCGTCCAGACCCGCACACATGAGGCCCGCGTAACCCTGTTGGACGGCACCCGGATCACGACCCCGTTCGTCATCGCCGCCGATGGGCGTAACAGCCCCGTGCGCGAACAGGCGGGCATTTCCGTGCGCACCACACGCTATGGACAAAAGGCGCTCGCGTTTGCGGTCACGCATCCGATGCCCCATGACAACGTCTCGACCGAGGTGCACCGATCGGGCGGGCCTTTCACGCTAGTGCCCCTGCCTGACCGTGATGGGCAGCCACGCTCTGCGATTGTGTGGATGGATGATGGCCCCGAAAGCCTGCGCCGGATGAACCTTGCACCAGACGCATTTGAGGCCGAGTTGAACGATCGCTCCGCTGGTGTGATGGGGCGGCTCAAGCTGGCATCGCGACTGACGATCTGGCCGATCATCAGCCAAATCGCCGAACGTTTCGACGCAGAACGCACCGCTTTGATGGCAGAGGCCGCACATGTCGTGCCCCCCATTGGCGCGCAGGGGCTGAACATGAGCCTTGCTGATATTCGCGCCCTGCTCGACCTAAGCACCACCCACGATATGGGCAGTGCTGCAATGCTAGAGGGATATCACCGCGCGCGGTACAAGGATGTGGCAACGCGGGTGGCAGGAATTACGACCCTGAACCGCACCTCGCAGGCCGGTCAACCGATGGTGCAAGCATTGCGCGCGCGCGGTATGCAGATGTTGCATGACGTCACGCCAGTGCGCCGGGCCATGATGGAACTTGGCCTCGGCGCGCGGGGGTAAATCCCCTCAGGCGTTAGCCGGAATAACCGCATCCAACGAGCGGGTCAGTCGCGCCAACGTCGCCTCTACATCGTATAGCTTGTCGAGACCGAACAGGCCGATGCGGAAGGTGGCAAAGCCCTCTGGCTCATCACATTCTAGCGGAACGCCCGCAGCAATTTGGGTCCCTTGTGCAAGGAAGGCGCGGCCCGATTGGACCTCGGGGTTGTCCGTGTAGCTAACAACAACGCCCGGCGCGCCAAAACCCTCGGCCGCGACGGATTTGACCCCGCGTGCCGCCAGAATAGCGCGCACACCGTCGCCCAAAGCCCACTGCTGATCCTTGAGTTTCTCAAAACCGTAATCGCGGGTTTCGATCATCGTGTCGCGGAACACCCGCAGCGCATCGGTGGGCATCGTGGCGTGATAGGCATGGCCGCCGTTCTCATATGTCTCCATGATTTGGAGCCACTTTTTGAGATCAATCGCAAAGCTGTTAGACTGTGTAGCCATCACGACCTCGCGGGCGCGGTCGGACATCATCACGAGACCTGCACAGGGCGACGCGGACCAGCCTTTTTGCGGCGCCGAAATCAGGACATCCACGCCCGTGGCCTTCATGTCGACCCATGCGCATCCGCTGGCGATACAATCAAGCACCATCAAGCCGCCGACGGCATGGGCTGCCTGTGCCAGCTGTGTGATGTAGTCATCAGGCAGGATCACACCGGCAGATGTCTCCACGTGAGGGGCGAAAACCACTTGGGGTTTTTCTTCGTGAATTTTCGCCACGACCTCTTCGATCGGTGCGGGGGCAAAGGGTGCTGTGACCGTGTTGCCCTGTTGACGCGCCTTGATCACGGTGCAGGATTTCGTGAAATGCCCCGTCTCAAAAATCTGGCTCCAACGGTATGAGAACCACCCGTTGCGCACAACCATTGCGTGGGCGTCTGTGCCGAGTTGGCGGGCAACAGCCTCCATCCCGAAGGTGCCACCACCGGGGATCAACGCGACATGGTCGGCGTTGTAGACATCTTTAAGCATCCCCGAGATGTCAGTCATGACACCCTGAAACGCGGTCGACATCGAATTGAGAGAGCGGTCCGTAAACACGACCGAGAATTCTTCGAGACCGTTGGGGTCTACTGTGTCCAGCAAGGCAGCCATGAAAGTTCCTCCATTTTTTTCACCGATACGCCCGCAGGTCGCCCCGCGCAAAGTCTATTTGGGTATACAATCGCATTTCTGGCGGGAATTGCGCCGCTGCGGTTTCCGATCCGCTACGGGGCGTGCAGATTGTGGCGGACCGCAGCTTGCTTAGATCGGGCCTGGCCGGCGCTCTTCGCTCAGCAGCACATTCGCCTCGACGTTGCCCACGCCGGGCAATGTCATGATCCGCCGGCGCAACACGCGTTCAAAATCGCTTAGGTCACGGGCCACGACGCGCAACCGGTAATCATAAAGGCCAAGGACGTGTTGCACCGTCTGCACCTCAGGGATGGACATGCAGGCGCGCTCAAAATCCTCAAGGCTGACACGGCCCTTGGTGGCAAGCTTGACCCCCAAGAAAACCGTCACACCAAAGCCCAATTTTTCGACATCCAAATCAACGCGGCGCCCCGCGATCACCCCTGCCTCGCGCAGTCGTTGCAGCCGCCGCCAAACCGCAGGCTGGCTTAACCCAACGGCGCGCCCGACCGCCCCCGCACCCAGCGTGGCATCCTGCTGAACAACGCGCAAAATCGCCATATCCGTTTCATCCCAGCTCATATCGGCAACGTTTCGGAGGTTTTGAGAGTCGCGACATGCATCAGCGCCTCAATGTCTGCGATGTGCGGTAACGTCAGGATACTATCGCGGTAAAGCCGTTGATAATCGGCCATGTCGCGTGCAATCACGGACAGGCGCACGTCGACCCGACCAAGAAATGTTTGGATCGCGATCACTTCGGGGATGTTGCGGGCCGCGGCCTGAAACTCGTCAAACGCACGGGCTTGGGTCTTTTCGAGGGTAAAGCGCAGAGACACCTCAACCGCATACCCAAGGGCGGCCCAATCGATCACCGCGTGACTGCCTCGCAGCACGCCTTGGGCGCGCAACCGGTCCAAGCGGCGCGCGGCGGTGGTGGGTTGCAGGCCCGCACGCTCCGCGATGTCCGATACCGGAGCTTCGGGATCGGATTGCAAATAACGCAGAAGGCGACGGTCAGCATCATCAAGCATGAAACCCGCATATTTCATTTATTGTAAGAATAAAAGCCACGTATATGGAGTGTATTTCGGGGTATTTACCCTCGAATTCTATGTAAGCATGCCTATGCTGCCCCCAATCGAAACACTTACCGCAAGGGACTGACATGCGCGTATATTACGATCGCGATTGCGATGTGAACCTGATCAAAGACCTCAAAGTTGCTATCCTCGGCTACGGCTCGCAGGGCCACGCCCACGCGCTGAACCTGCGCGATAGCGGCGCGAAGAACGTTGTTGTTGCTTTGCGCGAAGGTTCGCCCTCGATCGCAAAAGCCGAAGGCGAAGGCCTGAAAACAATGGGTATCGCAGAAGCCGCTGCTTGGTGTGATGTCATCATGCTGACCATGCCCGATGAGCTTCAGG
>NZ_CEZFMW010000135.1:0-8760 GCF_982993085.1 Thalassobacter sp.
AACTCCATAAAATACAGTTACCAGTCCCATGAACCAGTAGTGAAAACGTTCCATCCCGCACCCTTTGCAAACAATGGGATTAGCATACCGCTGAACGCTCATTGTGCAACGTTGACGGAAGGACCGTACGTTCGATTCGCGGTTAACAGCCCAATTGTGCAGCAGATGGTGGCGGCAAAGATCGATAGGCACACAATGGCTCGTCGATAGATTTTGTGAGTGTTTCATGTAAGTTTTAAGAGAAAATGCCCGTTTTTATAGGGTGGGACCCCGAAGGGATGCTCTTAACACTTTAATGGTACCGGTGGCCGGACTCGAACCGGCAAGCCTTGCGGCGGGGGATTTTGAATCCCCTGCGTCTACCAATTCCGCCACACCGGCACTTGCGAGGCTCGCTCTAGCCCAGTGTCGCGAGAGCGTCAATCGCTCTCCGGCAACAGATGCATTTATTTGGATAGTTTTGCCGCGTCGCCGCATTGACGGAACCCCAAAGGCATGACACTGCCGAAAGAATGATAAGGTCTTTATATAACTGGACTATGTCCATGGCCGACCATCCCCGCGCTTTGTGGGTGCTGGCGTTTGTGGCGTTCATCGAAAGTTCGGTGTTCCCGATCCCTCCGGATATCTTAATGATTCCCATGATCCTCGCGGCGCCGCGCCGCGCGTTTTTGATCGCAGGCGTGGCCACGGTTTCATCCGTTTTTGGCGGAATGCTGGGCTATTTCATCGGTGCATTCTTTTATGAAACAGTCGGTGCGCCCGTTCTCGAAGCCATGGGCAAGGGCGGTTCTATGGCGGAATTCAACAACCGCTTTAACGATTTCGGATTTTGGGCGGTTCTTGTGGCGGGGCTGACGCCGTTCCCGTATAAAGTGATCACTATTATGTCCGGTTGGACGGGAATGCCGCTTGCGACGTTTGTTGCAACATCCATTCTCGCCCGCGGGTTAAGATTTTTTATTGTGTCCGCATTGTTATGGAAATTCGGTGCGCCGGTTCGCGCTTTTATCGAGCGTCGCCTCGGGCTTGTGTTCACGGCGTTTGTTGTCCTGTTAATCGGTGGCTTTGTAGCCCTTAGGTTTTTATGATCCTGAACGACATGTCTCAAAAACAAACGATCATGGTCGCGGCTGGCGGCTCTTTGGTGTTGCTCGCGGGCGCTTTTTTGTTTCAGGCGCTGGGCTATGCGCCGTGCCAGATGTGCTTGTGGCAACGTTGGCCACACGGGGCGGCGATTGTGCTGGGCTTGGTCGCCCTTGCGGGTATCGCGCCCCGGCTTATGGCCTACGTGGGGGCCGCCGCTGCGCTAACGACCGCAGGGATCGGCGCGTTCCATTCCGGGGTTGAGCAAGGTTGGTGGAAAGGCCCCAGCGCGTGCAGCGGTGCGGGCAATGATCTAGGCGCTCTTAGCGGATCTGATTTGCTGAGCACCGCGATCCAAGACACGATCATCATGTGTAATGAGATCGCGTGGTCCTTTGTGGGCCTATCAATGGCCACATGGAACATGGCGCTATCATTGGTGTTGGCGGCGATTTGGCTTCGTGCGGCACGCATGGCCTAGTGCCTTGGGCACGTTAACCGTTCACTAGATCACCCGCCGGAGGCCAAGGCACCCGGCGGTATCAGGGCTTAACCCGCCAGTTTTTTCGCGACGATCTGGTTGACGACAGCGGGGTTGGCCTTGCCACCCGTGGCCTTCATCACCTGACCCACGAACCAGCCAGCCAGCTTTGGGTTCTGCTGGGCCTTTTCGACCTGCGCGGGGTTGGCGGCGATGATGTCATCGACGGCCTGTTCAATCGCACCGGTGTCTGTCACCTGCTTCATGCCACGGGCCGCGACGATCTCAGCCGGGTCGCCGCCCTCGGTGTAGACGATTTCAAACAGGTCCTTGGCGATCTTGCCAGAGATTTCATCTGCTTTGATCAGCGCGATGATCCCTGCCAACTGCGCGGGCGATACGGGGCTATCTGCGATGCCGGCATCATCCTTTTTCAGGCGACCGAACAGCTCGTTGATGACCCAATTGGCGGCCAGCTTACCGTCGCCTGCTGTTTCGGCCACGGCCTCGAAATAGACCGCATCGGCGGTCTCAGCGGTCAGAACGCTGGCGTCGTAATCGCTCAGCCCAAAGTCCGCCATAAAGCGCGCCTTTTTAGCGTCGGGCAACTCGGGCAGCGAGGCTTCGATTTCATCAACCCAAGCCTGCTCAATCTCTAGCGGCAAAAGATCGGGGTCGGGGAAGTAGCGATAATCATGCGCTTCTTCCTTGGATCGCATCGAGCGGGTTTCGTTTTTGTCAGGGTCATAGAGCCGGGTTTCCTGCTCTACGCTGCCGCCGGCCTCAACAATGGCGATCTGGCGACGCGCCTCGACCTCAATCGCGGCTTGGATGAACCGCATAGAGTTCATGTTCTTGATTTCACACCGTGTCCCAAGGTGCGAGAAATCTTGCGTTTCTTGGTATTTTTCATACGCGCCGGGCAGACAGATCGAGACGTTCACGTCCGCACGCATGCTACCGCTTTGCATGTTGCCATCACAGGTGCCCAAATACCGAAGAATTTGGCGCAGCTTGCCCAAGTAGGCAGCGGCTTCTTCGGGGCCACGAATGTCGGGGCGGGACACGATTTCCATCAGGGCGACGCCCGTCCGGTTCAGGTCCACGAATGACATCGCAGGGTCCATGTCGTGTATGGACTTGCCGGCGTCTTGCTCAAGGTGGATGCGTTCGATGCGGACAAGCCGTGCGGTGGGGGCCTCTTTGGCAGAGCCTGCGCCCATTTCGACCAGCACTTCGCCCTCACCCACGATGGGGTGGTACAGCTGAGAAATTTGATAGCCCTGCGGCAGATCAGGATAGAAGTAGTTTTTGCGATCGAACGCCGAGGTCAGGTTGATCTGCGCCTTCAGGCCAAGGCCTGTGCGCACGGCCTGCTCTACACAGAACTCGTTGATGACGGGCAACATGCCGGGCATGCCTGCGTCCACAAAGGCCACGTTGGAATTGGGCTCTGCGCCGAAAAGGGTCGATGCGCCAGAAAACAGCTTTGAGTTTGAGCTGACCTGCGCGTGGACTTCCATTCCGATGACCAATTCCCAGTCGTGCTTTGCACCGGCAATGGTTTTGACTTTGGGTAGGTCATAGGACAGGTCGAGCATCAGGGCCTCCGGGGTCATGTCTTGGCCTTTCGTTTAGGCGAGCACGCGGGGCAGGGCAAGGGCAAGCGATGGGCGAAAACAGGCTCAAACCTCAGCTTGGGACTGTGAAAATTGATTTTTCCTCCCTGCGCGGCTACGCGAGTGGGGTTGGGTTGGGGGCTATGGGTCATGTCAAACACTGTAGCGAGGGGAGCGATTGCCCTGATGGTGTGTCTCTCGGTGTCTTCGGCGTCCGCGCAAACGGGAGCCGTATTCAATGAGGAACCGGCGTCCCAGACGTCGCAGGCACCGCTAGTATCGGCTTTTCCCATCGCGCGCCCCGCGCAGGCAAAGCTACCCAAATTGCGGTGGGATCATATCAATGGGTCCCGTGGCTGGACCCAAGCGACAATGCGCGCTTTGGGGGCGCATGGCGCGCCATTGGTCGACATCGTGCCCGCTGATATCGCGCAGTGGTGTCCCGCCTATCCACAGGCCGAGCGGTGGGCACGCAAAGCATTTTGGGCAGGGCTTCTGAGCACACTGGCAAAGCACGAGAGCACCTATCGCCCCCGCATCGTTGGAGGCGGGGGAAAGTGGGTCGGCCTTGTGCAGATCCTGCCCGCAACCGCGCGTGGCTATGGGTGCAAGGCCCGCACGCGTGAGGCGCTCAAGGATGGGCGCGCAAACATGTCCTGCGCCGTACGGATCATGGCGACAACGGTGCCACGCGACGGGGTAGTTAGCGCAGGCATGAAAGGCGTGGCCGCAGATTGGGGCCCGTTTCACAGCCGAGCCAAACGTGAAGATATGCGCCGCTGGATCGCCTCGCGCCCGTTTTGCAAAGCGCCGGTTGATTTGGCTTCGATAGCGCCGGTGCCACGCCCGGGCGCGAAGGGTGACACAAGCATTGGGGTGGTATCGCGGGCTGTGTCAGATGGCCTGCTGCTAGATGGAATCGTACCGATGCCACGTCCCGACGCACTGAGGACCGTGTCGAACTGAAGCGCTAGGGCAGGATCAAAATCCACACAGACACAGTAATAATCGACGCCGCTGTGCCCAGCAAAACCCCAGAGGCCGAGACCCGTGTCGCCCGCCCATACACGGCTGCAAATAAATAGCTGTTTACGCCCGGGGCCATGGCCGCCGTCAACACGGCGGCGCGCAGTTGCGGTGTATCGAGCGCGAGCAGAGTGCCCATGCCCAGTGTCACCGCCGGATGGAGGATCAGCGCGATAGAGATCAGCATCAAGATCGTGCGCCCATCGCCCTCGGGCTTGTAGCGGACCATCACGCCCCCGAGCCCAAAGAGAGCTGCGGGTAGGGCCGCGCTGGTCATGAGGGTCACGGCCTCCATCACCGGTGCAGGCAGGGCCATCCCAGACAGGTTTACCGCAAGGCCTAGCCCCACGCCGATCATGAGCGCGTTACGAAACATCGCCCGGGCCACCAATCGGGCGGTGGAAAAGGCGCCGGGACGGGTGGCGGCGTGCCTCGCGCGGACAATCTCCATGGTGGTTAGTCCCACCAAATAACAAAATCCCGCGTGGAGTGAGATAATTGCGAAGTTCGGGGTTAGGCTGTCGATGCCGTAGGCGCGCTCTGCGATGGGCAGGCCCAAAAGGACAGTGTTGGCGAACATCGCGGCAAAGCCGATGGCGATGGCATCCTCGGTGGGGCGGCCAAAAAAGATCTTGGCCCCTGCGATGCCTGCCATGAAGCACACAATAGAGCCGGTGTAGTAGCTGGTTAGCAATCGCCAGTCGAAGCTGGCCTTAAGATCCAGCCCGGCAATGGCGGAAAACAAAAGGCAGGGGATGGCGAATTTTTGGGTGAAGGTCATCAAGCCTTCGGTATGGGCCTCGGAGAAAATGCCGCGCCAGACAGCCAGATAGCCCGCCGCAATCAAAACAAAGACCGGCAACGTAACGCTGAGAACGTCACCCATCAGTGTAGGGCAGTTCGAGGACGCGGCCATCCCATGCGGGACTGATATGCGCGGGCGTTTCGGCGTCGAGCGTCGCGTAGTCGAGGTCGATGTGCATGTTGGTGATTACCCCCTGTTTTGGGGCCATCTTGGCGAACCATTCTAGCGTCTTGTCGAGGTGGAAGTGTGACGAATGCGGTTCGCGCCGCAGGGCATCAAGGATCCATAGATCAAGATCTTTGAGCGCGGGCAACGCGGCGTCTGGGATGTCAGAGACGTCGGGCAAATACGCAGCACCGCCCACACGGAACCCCAACGCATCGATGCGCCCGTGGGCGACCTCAAACGGTGTCAGCGTAAGTGGACCACCGGGGCCTTCGACTGTGACGGGTGCAGGCGTGTCGATCCGGTGCATATCCAAGATCGGAGGATAGTCAGAGCCGGGGGGCTGCACGAAGACATAACCAAACCGCTGCGTCAGGTTGTCGAGCGTGATGCGATCCGCCCAAACGGGCAAGCGTGCGCGCATGTTGTAGACGATCATCCGCAGATCATCGACACCGTGCACGTGATCAGCGTGAGAATGAGTGTACAGAACGCCATCGAGCCAGCCAACACCCGCATCCAACAGTTGCCCGCGCAGGTCGGGCGAGGTGTCAATCAGCACCGTTGTGGTGCCATTTTCACCCACGCGCTCAACGAGCAAAGAGCATCGCCGCCGCCGGTTTTTTGGATTGGTCGGGTCACAATCGCCCCAATTACCGCCGGGTTCCCCGGATAGCCGAGGCACGCCCCCAGAGGAGCCACAGCCCAGAATGGTCAGGCGCAAAATGTCGGAGGTTGCAGTAGAATTCATGGCGTGTTGATGCGCCTTTGACGAAGCGGATGCAAGAGCAAGGCGTAGGGGGGCGGGCGCGTTGGCCCGACAAAAATGGGGCTCTGCCCCCGTCTGATGTGATCAGACGCCCCCGGGATATTTCGAAACCAAAGAGAGCCTAGGGCTGTGCTTTCCAGAACAAGCGTTCAAAGTTTTGTTCAAGTTGTGCGGCAAAGGCTGGGTAGGGGATTTCGAAGTGGTCGGCCATCCGCTTTGCTGTATGTGCGGAATAGGCGGGTTCATTGCGTTTTCCGCGATAGGGGGGCGGGGCGAGGTAGGGGCTGTCGGTTTCGACAAGGAGCCGGTCGCGCGGTGCGTTGGCGAATATCTCACGTAATTCAGAGGATTTGGGGAAGGCAGCGATGCCCGAGATCGACAGGTAGAAGCCAAGGTCAATCGCGGATTGCGCCAATTCTGGGCTGCTGGAAAAGCAGTGCATGACACAGCTGTAGGCGCCGGCCTTGTGTTCTTCGCTTAGGATGCGAGCCATGTCCGCATCGGCGGCGCGGGCATGGATGATGAGGGGCAGCCGCGTTTGGCGTGCGGCTTCGATATGAATACGCAGGCTTTCTTGTTGGATCGCGGCGCTTTCGGCGGTGTAGTGGTAATCGAGCCCTGTTTCACCGATGCCGACGAATTTGGGGTGCTCTGCTAGGGTGAGCAGTTCATCCAAAGTGGCGAGGGGTTCTTCCGCCGCGCTCATGGGGTGGGTGCCCGCAGCCCAGAACACTGACGCATGGGCCTCTGCGATCGCTTGGACCTGAGGGGCTTGGCGCAATTTGGTGCAGATCGTAACCATTCGGTGAACGCCTGCCTCGGCGGCGCGGGCGATCAGATCGTCGTGTTCACCCTCGAATGTGTCGAAGTCGATGTGGCAGTGGCTGTCGGTGATTTGGGGGGCGGTCATGAACGGGCGCTCCTGCGCTCAGGCCCAGCGTCGGGCCTCGGTGTCGATTGCGTGGAGCGTATCAAGGATGACGGCGGCGGGGTCAAGGTTGACGGCACGGGCGTGGGCGATCCGGGCGCTGTGGGTGCCTGAGAGGGTGGCCCAACTGCGCGCGGCCACGTCATGGGGCGCGAGGCGGGCCAGGATTTGTGGCTCAGCATCCGCGACGGGCGGGTTTGGTGGGCCAGTCAGGCCTGTGCGCGCAAGTCGTGCAAGGAAGATTGAAATTAGTTCGGTTGTCAGGGCGTAGGTTTCTGTATTTGCAGCGCCCACGCATGCATCAGCGCACTTGAGTGCAGTTTGTCGGTCCAGCGTTGGGCGCGCCCAAAGGCTTAGGAGGCGTGTGTAGATATCGAGACCGCCGCCAGATGTCATGCGCAATGCGGTCCCGACCGAGCCGTTGGCAAGCGCACTCAGCCCCGGTGGGCGCGTGGTATCTGCGTCCGGGGCGGCTTGTTGCAAAGCCTGTGTCAGGTCATCCTCGGACAGGGGCATCAAGGGCAAGGCCCGGCAGCGGGAGCGGATCGTTGGCAATAGGCGTGCGGGTTGATGCGCGATCAGAAACAACGTCGTATTGGCGGGTGGCTCCTCAAGGGCCTTGAGCAAAGCGTTTGCCGCCGATGTGTTTAACTCATCCGCCGCATCTACGATCACAGTGCGCCGACCGCCATCGCTGGCGGACATATGGAAAAAGTTATGCAAGGCGCGGGTCGCATCAACCGTAATTTCTGCGCTGAGTTTTTTGGTTTTCGCGTTCCAAGGGCGGCGCAATAGGAAATGCGATGGCTCCGACAGGGCGGCCATTCGGCGCGCGACGGGGTGGTCTGGGTCAGTTTCGAGGCTGGTGGGTGCGGGGGACGCACCAAAAAGCCCTGCATCGCCGCTGGCTGTGGGCTGCGACAGCAAAAAGCGTGCGGCACGCCATGCGAAGGTCGCCTTTCCGATGCCGCGCGGTCCTGTTAGCAGCCATCCATGATGGAGCCTATCCGAGGTAAAAGCGTCTAGAAACGCGGCCTCGGCGGCAGCTTGGCCAAAGAGGTGAACAGTGTTGCGTGGATGTGGAGCATCGCCGGCGCGGTCTGGTTCTGGCGGGACCTCATCGGCTTCAATCATCGCCATGTTGGGGCGCCTTTCAAGGACTGTGGGTGGCGATAGCGATAAGGGCGCAAGCCACGCGGCGGGGCGGTAAAGACCGGGGTGTGCATCGGTTAGGCCCTATGGCGCAGATGGCTGTCTACTGCGTCCCAAATGCGCGCGGCGACTACGTCTTGGCTGCCCTCCGCGCTTACGGGGATGCAGCGGTCAGGGGCGTCTTGGCTGAGGGCGGCGAAACCTGCGGCGAGCTTTTGTTGAAAACCCAATCCCATCGCTTCAAACCGGTCCTCGGCGGTATCGCGGGCAAGGCCCCGGCTGAGGGCATGGGCCGGGTCCATATCCATGACGATGGTGACATCCGGTTCCATGCCGATCATCAGGTTGTGCAGGGCATCCACGGTGCCACGCAGATCGCCACGTGTGGCGCCTTGGTACACACGGGTCGAATCTGCGAAACGATCACTGATGACAACCTGACCAGCGGCAAGTGCGGGGCGGATCGTCCGCTCCAAATGGTCGCGACGCGCGGCTGTAAACAGCAAAATCTCGGTCTCGGGGGACCAGCGTCCGGGATCACCTTCAACCAGCAGACGGCGGATTTCTTCCGCACCGGGGGCCCCGCCGGGTTCACGGGTCAGGACAACGTCATGGCCCGCTTGCCGCAAGCGGTCGGCCAGCATCCGCGCTTGGGTGGACTTGCCGGACCCATCGATGCCCTCAAAGCTTATAAACATATGGTTTCTACTGTTCGCTAGAAGAGAGGGG
>NZ_CEZFMW010000136.1:0-8709 GCF_982993085.1 Thalassobacter sp.
TCAGGCTCATAACCTGAAGGTCGTAGGTTCAAATCCTACTCCCGCAACCAAATTTAAGACATAAAATCAAATACTTAGACCCCGACTTGATCAGTCGGGCTTTAGGTGCTTCAGTTCTGGTCAACACCTGGTCAACATTTGGCGAGTCCCCTTAACGGCCTTCCTCATAATCGTACCCAAGTGGGTCACAGCACGACTCTTAGTGAGCGCTACAGCCGCTTTCTTTATCCTTTCTGATTAGTTATGGGACCACTAGCCCGGCAATGTCGCAGTTGACTTAAACTTGCAAACACGTAGCAGTCGTTGTGTGGAACTGCCTGCCCACTCAGCCCATTGGACATTGCAAGGCCCTTGTCCAGCCAAGGTGTTTTGACCTTCTTGCCGCGACGAACACCTCCAATGCTAATGTCGCGCAACACTGGTTCAACTGTGAATCATGCCAGATCAAACCTTCGCGTCGCTGGCATGCCACAGTTAGCGGACACCATAGACAGACCGACTATTGTCCTAGGCGCGCTTCAAATTAAGACGCACCTCGCCATCCCGCTTGGCACGATCTGACGCTTTGTCCGGATCATTATATCCCGAAATGCCGTGTGTGCAGGAGTGTTGACAGTCCGTCACAGGTATAGCGCAGAAAGGTGCCGAGAAGGGGGGCGATCCCAAGACCGTTCGGCGAGATCACCCCATATTAGTATTTAGTATCACTGATACTGCTGAATCGCGAGCTGTTATGGTGTCAGGCTGGTCGAATTTCTGCAGATACTGACCCGTCGTCTTCATGAAGCCAGGTTAGATTGAAATCCACTTCTTCGTCCTCATCTTCGGGATCTTCAGCGAAGCACTTACGAGCGAGGACACTGCAGCAATAAACCGCAGCATCGTATAGCTCTTCATCCGTTTCGCTTAAGTTACCGTCTTCGTAAGACTTAACGATAGTCACCAAATTTTCTGAGGATATTTCGTTGCCGTTTTCTTCTAAAACGCTGGCTAAGAGAAGTTTCTCGTTTGCGAAAACTTTGTTCTTAGGATCTTCGTGAAAGGTGGCAGCTATTTGCTCAATCTGCTCGTCTAGTTCCATTTAGTATTTATCCCATAGTACTTGATGATCTGGTTCTTCCGAAAATCCCCCTTTTAAATGGGAATAATGCGGAGAATTCAAACGGCTGTTTTTTATTTCTTAGCGGATGTGATGCCGCCATCACCCACGTTCGGGCATTCTCAACTATAAGTCCATAGCAAGACTTTGACTGGGCGCTGCAGGAGCTGCGCTGCATCTCAAGTTCACCCAGATCAGGCGCCCTCATGACGGTTCGGTTGGCGCGTGTGCTCTCTGTGATGGACGAATTCAGAAATAAGCCATGAGGGCTATGTCGTCTGACCCGCTGGTCCCAGCCTCACGGGCAAGTTGAGGATGCTCCTCAGGCTGGCGACCCGTGCGTGCCGCTTGGCGGTCTAAAGAACATCGAGCGGATCACGGCTGCCAGCTTGTGCATGTGATCAAACCGATGAGAGCCGCCCGGAAAGGTCACAACGGGCAAAGTATCCCCTACCACTTGCAGGGTTCCTTGCGGGTCGATGACTTTGTCGCCCATGTCGAGGGCAACGAGCCCTTGGCCATCCATTCGAAACGGGAGGGCTTTATAGGCCTCGACCGTCCCTTCTCGCAGGGTGAACCGCGTGCCGTAGTGTGTTGCGCCCTCGCCAATATGTTTTCGGAGCGAACGTGAAGGGGTAACAGCCGGGTTAATCGCCACATACGGAAAGCCAAGTTCCGTTCCGAGCCAGGCGGCAAAGAAGCCACCCATGCTTGTGCCAACGAACAGGTAGTTCCTGCGCGCTGACATGGCTTTCTGAAATGATGCAAAAATCTTATGTGGCGGGAGCGTGTAATCGACCGTGTTCCCGTCGACGATTGCTGCGGCACTCAACGCGCGCACCTTGTCGTTGTTGGCGTCGAAGTGTGACGCGAACCCGTGACAGTAGTAGATGCGATCAATGTGTGCGCTCTGCATGAGAGGCCGAATGCGATCTGCGATGTCGTGGTGACCGGTTTTGGCTCCGTCAATAACCATAGGCTTCCATCCACTCGTTCATCGCGTGGCGGTGCAGGGCTTGATATTCTGCTTCAGACCGGCCGGGCAGAAGGCGCCTGATTTGTCGGAAAAACTCAGGCTTGTTGTCCCCGGTGCGATTCACAGTGAAAAGCTCGCCCATGACGCGAAACGCGATGATTTGCGGATCTGCTCTGTCTTGCCCGTCATAGGTGAACTCATCGCCCGCAAGCATGTCGTCGATCCTTTGGTCTAGCCAAGAGGGGGTCTGCAACTGCTGCCGTGCTTGTTCTCGTCTGTGCTCGTTTTCCAATGCCTCGCGCGCTCGGTCTGAGATGATTTCCCGCAGCTCAGCTCCTTCACCCTGCCTCAGTTTTTCCATAACCCATGAATAAGTATCGTCGTTGCAAGCATCAGGGCCAACGCTGAACGGCGTGAACCCAACTTGCGCCCGCAGCGTGTTCGTCTTTTCCACATACTCAGCACTCATGGGATTTTTGCCACGTTGGCGATCTTTGGCTTCGGAGACGCTGTCGTACATATGGTCATACTCTTCAGGGAAGAGCGCGGCATGCAATTCTCGGCCCAGCTGCTGTCGAGCTTTGTCTTCGCCCTTTTGATATGCCGATGCCATTGGTTTTTCGTTCTTTTCCATTTCTCAATCCTTGTTTTTTGGTACGCCGATTTTCTGCAAAGGGGCTTGGGCTTTGTATAGCTGGCAATCGGTGATCGCCGAAATCAGGGGCATCGGCGGCCATGCGTCAATTCGGTGTTCCGGATGTGTGCAGCGGACACCCAGGCCGATACCAATGGCCCAGTGAAGATAGCGGCAACCTTTGCAGTCTGCGATCAGCATTTTTGATCTCCAGTGACGGGTACCTGCCGCAGTTCGAAGTGGTCGAAGCCGTTGGGGCCTTCCTGCTCCCGTGCCTTGTTGAGCGCGCGCAATGCCTTGTCGTAAGGCATGGGGTCAGACACGATCGCGGGTTCATCGAAGCTGTAGGTGTCTATGTACACTAGAACCCATTTTTTTGCTGCCCGCTCCTCTTCATAGCGCCGTTTGCGTCCTTTGCTCATGCGTGTTGGATCACTCCTCTATCAGTTGGAAAATTCACGTGCCGAGGGCATGGCTTGCCGCTCATGCCCCGGGGTAGGCCCGAGCCAGCTGCTCGGCGCCGTCATGCTCATGTTCGAGCCGTAGGTAATCGCGCACCAAGCGGGTGATGGCGTCCGCGCCCTCGATCACCGGTGCCCAGCGATGCTTAAGAGCAGCTAGGGGATCAATCAGCCCCATCATGTTGCCCGCGATTGCGCCGGTCGAGTCGCTGTCGCCGCTGTGCATTACGGCGATCTGAAGCGCGTCATCGAATGTCTTTCCAGCAAGGCAGGCGTAGAGCGCGATCGACAGCGCTTCTTCGGCGGTCCAACCCCCTCCGAGGCTTTCGACCGTCTCGGGGGATCTATCCCGCGGGGCATCGAGCGCCTTACGGATAGCGCGTGCGGTTTCGGAGCCGTTCTCGAGTTGCTCGTATTCCCCGGCCGTTGCAGCGGCGGCTTCGTCCAGCTTTGCCCCAGTCGCAACATCGGCCAGCATCTCGGCCCAGGCTGCGGCTGCCAACTGGCCGGTGGGATGTCCATGTGTCAGCGCAGAGGTATCGATTGCAATCGATCGCACCTGATCTCGCGGCACCATCAGAGCCACCGGGGCCACGCGCATGATTGTTCCGCAGCCCTTACTGTCGTTTTTTGCAAGCGCTCCGAGACTGCGCCCCTCACCGAGCGACGACAGGCAGGTCATTCCAGGTGCGCGACGTGCCCAGAGCCGCTGATCAGTGATCAAGCCTATGGTGTCTGTCTCAACGCGCGGCTTGCCGCCTTGGGTTCGATACCAGCGCAGAAGAGCATGGTGCACCACGGAGGGTGGGTGGCATATCCCCTTGAGCGAACCGCGAACATGGGCCCGAATGAGACCCTCGGCGGTAAACAGCGTCATCTGGGTGTCGTCGGTGATTGCGCCCCGCAGGCCCTGATGTGGTGGGAGATCCGAAATCCCCTCCGGGAATTTGCGCCGGATCGCATCAAGTGTCAGGAACTCGATTTCGGCACCCAGACTGTCGCCCAAGGCACCACCGAGAAGGCATGAATGGAGCCGTATGCCTGGCACACCATAGTGGCGGGCACGACGGGTCACCCAGCGTTCCTGTTCGTTGGTTTCAATCGCGCCCGGACGAACGGCACGCACATCGCTGATGGCCTGGGAGGCGGACCAACCGCGTTCCGTCAGCATCAAAGCGGCGATCGTGCCGGCGCGGCCGAGGCCACCGCGGCAATGCACGACAATGCGACCGCCGCGCTCCAATGTGCCATGCAACTGAGCAGAAAGGGCGGCCCACCTCTCCATGGCGTCGTCTGCGGGGGTGTCCAGATCCGGGACCGGAAAGTGGAACCAGTCGATACCCCGCGCCTTCACGGCCTCGCCGAGCTTGGGTACGCCCAGCATATCGAATTCGTGGTCCTCGATCAGGCTCAAGACGGTGTTGGCACCCCATCCCTTGATCGCGTCCATGTCGAGATCAAGGTCTCGATCCCACGCGGCGCCAAAGACACTGTCGCCTTTCTTGCCGGGACAAAACGTGATGCCCAGCCGTCCGTTTCCGAGGGGCAGGTCATCAATGCGCAGGGGGTGGGTGATACTCGTTCGAACCAATCGCGTCTCCTTCTCATCTCGATTCGTTTTGATACTAGATCATGAATGCGTCATTTCCGGACGTATCCTCCCGAGGCGTGGGTTGTATCTTGCGGCTATTCCGGAAAGACTTTGCCTGAGCAGGGCTTGAGGGACCACGTATCGTTTCGATTCGCTGAACAGTCTGAGGCCTGCGCTTGATCGCACCGTTTTGTTTCGGTCCGCTGCGATCAAACATGGGTCAATGCCGATAGCGGCGGGGAGGTACGGATGAATGGTCTTGAGCCGCTGGTAACGGTCCATGCCGGGACAGGCGCCTTTCGGGCAATCACATCCGACCTCTTGGCAGAAACCTATCTCGCTCCGCGCCCGCAGGCGATCGAACTGAATTCTGTTCTGGCGGATGGGTCGTTCCCGTGGTCCGCCAGCGTGGGTGTTGCACCGGTTGAAACTGCTGCCGCTGTTTCGGCAGCCTTGCGGAGCCTCGCCGTGGCAACCCGTGGTCTGAGCCCGGAGGAGGTTGACCTCGGCGCGCTAGACCACGATAGCCGCCTATACAAACACCTCGCAGCCCTTTGCGATTTGTGGCGTCAGGCCCCGGGCGCACTCCCGGAAGATCTGCAGGTCTGTGCCCATGTTCTGAACTGTGCGTCTGGCGATGCTCTTGAGCCGCTTCCCCTGGTGGCAGGTGAACCGTGTGGTTTCGCGACGCCAGTTGAGCGCCGCCTGCATACGCAATTGCTGGATCATCACGGGATCGCTGACGCAGCGTTTCAGAATGAATGGGCTGCGCGCCGCGCGCCGCTGATGACCGGCGCCGCAGAGGGCACAAGCTTGTGGCGTGCGCAACAAGGTTTGACTGGCGCATCCATCCCGTCAGGGCCGCTGGACGACAGTCTGGCACTCTTCGCCCTGCGCGATGAGGTGGAGGAAGCGGATTTTGCCGCTGCGCGAGCCCAGCGCTTGATCGACCAAGGCGTAGCGGCCCATGAGATCGGTCTGTTGGTGCCGGACGAGATCGGCTACGTCGCGCAGCTTCGTCGCGCCTTCGATGCCGCCGGTGTTCCGATTTCGAGCTTGCCGGTGCAGCCCGACCGCCGCGACATCGCTGGAGAAACGGTCCTTCAGCTCCTGCTGTGTTTTCAGGCACCCGCGCCAGCCATGGCGCTTGCCAGCCTCTATATCTCGCCTTTGATGCCATGGCCGTCAGAGACGGGGCTGCAGCTCTCGCGCGAGGTCATGCAGGGCCGGTTCGAACCCTATGCGGCGAGATCCCTGACCGGGCGTGCGCAGCGGTTCTACCAACTGGTGCGGAGCACTATTGCGCAGACACCAGATGGCATCCTGCAAGCTCTCGAGCAGGCCGCCCAGCTTTTGAGTGATGCGGCCGTGCAGCGCGAGGCCGTTGCTGCATTCCGCTCGAAGATTGGAACGATTCGGGCCGCGCTGTCTCAGAGCCGCTCTCTTGATTGGACTGCGCTCTACCGTACCGCGACACCCGCCATGCCGAAGCCGTCACCGTCGGAGGCTTTTGTCGAGGGCGTGAGCGTGTTCACGGAAGGGGCCATGCCGTGGCGTCCGGCGCGGCATCTCATTGCAATGGGCATGAGCGGCAATCGCTGGCCGCGTGCGGTTTCGGCGTCGCCGCTCTTTCTCGATGGCGAACTTCGGCTTCTGCGCGAAAAAACCGGGCTTCATATTGAAACGCGCGGGGACGTGCTGGCGCGGCGCCTTGAGAAGCTTCGCCGTCAGTTCCTGTGTGCCTCAGAATCCCTAACCCTTTTGCGCCCTGTCTTTGCACCGAATGGCAGCCGGCAGGCTCCCGCGGCAGCACTGTCGTTGGTGGCGCGCACCGTCGGGAATGGCGAAAAGGGCACGGAAGATGCCGAGGCGTTGATCCACGATCTGCGTGCTCTCCCGCGCGAGCGATGGCCGTTTTCGCATCGGGTTGTCGAGGCAGCCACAGATGCTCAGCCCAGCGCCGTGCCGGCAGATGGTGTCTTGCGCTTGGATCGCGATCTGCTTCGCCGCCGCCTTGCCGATGACGGACGGATGCGACCGCAGTCGCCCAGCCGGTTGGAAACGCTCATGGTCAGCCCGCTTGCCTGGAGTCTGTCCGAGTTCGGCGCGGAACCAGTGAGCTGGGCGCCTGATGGGCTGAACGTCATGGTTGCCGGCACCATCGCGCATGACGTGCTGGAGTTTCTGTTTCCCAAAGATGCGCCGTTGCCAGATCATAACCAGATCGAGGCCGCAGTGCCGGAGTTGCTCTCCTCGGCCATCCGGAAATATGCGCCGTTCCTACAGCGGTCGATCTGGGCCGTCGAACGTGAGGGGCTGATTCGGGATGTCCGAACGGCGGCCCATGCCTGGCGCAATACGCTTGAAGGCCTTGGTGCCCGCGTGATCGACAATGAGATCGGTCTTCAGGGCGAGGCACTCGGCATTTTGCTGCGCGGACGCGCGGACTGTCTTCTTCAACTGGAAGATGGCAGCCTGCTGGTCGTCGATCACAAGAAAAGCGGCACGCCCAAACGCCGCGCACGCCTTGAAGCAGGCTGGGATCTGCAGCTCGGCCTCTACCGAGAAATGCTCAAACGGCCCGAACGAACTGGCGAAGTCCTGGAGGCCGCCTTGGCAGGCAACCCCAGGATCGGGGTCGCCTACCACCTTATCAACGACCAAGGCGTTCTGCTCGAAGGGCTGGAGCCACCCGACGGCGTCGTCACCGTCGTGGAAGGCGGGATATCCGTGCAGGCCATGGATCTGCTAATCACACGGCTTGCTGAAGTGGGCTCAGGACAGATCCGCCTCAACAACGAAGATGACCGCAAGTTCTTTGAGAAAACGGCCAACCTCGCTCCTTATGCGCTGGATGCCTCGCCGCTTGTCGCGCGTTTTATGATGCCTGGGACGGAAGCGGATGACAGCATGGAGGACATTGATGACTGAGATGCTGACCATCGTTCCGGCCGGGGCGGGCTCGGGTAAGACCTTTCGGATCAAGTCTGACCTCACTGCCTGGGTCAAAGAAAACCTCGTCGCTCCAGACCGCATTCTGGCGGTGACCTTCACCGAAGCCGCTGCCGCAGAGCTGCGTGGCCGTATCCGTGCGAGCCTTTTGGCCGAGGGCTTGGTTGAGGCGGCGCTGGCCGTCGAACAGGCTTATGTCTCAACCATCCACGGCCTTGGGCTGCGCATCCTGTCGGAGCATGCGTTCGCTGCGGGCGCCTCTCCGCAGCCACGCGCACTGGCAGAGGCGGAGCGGGACCTCCTGATCCGCCAGGCCATGGCGCATGCGGAGTCGCTCGACGCCGTCAAAGCCGACCTACCGCGATTTGGGTATCGATCTAGCTTCTTTTCGAATGCTAGCCAGGAGGACAGTTTCCGCGGCCGGATTCTGACTACGATCGATCTGCTCCGGGGGCTTGGCGACAACGGCGACGATCCGCAATTGACGGACGCGGCGGTAGCGCGCCTGCGGGATCTCTATGGTCGGGTGGAGCCCGATGGGGCGCCCCTGGAGGCGCGGCTCCTTGCGGCGATCGACGCCCTGCTTACGGCATTCCCCAATGACCTCACCGCCCATGCAACCTCAGCAGCTGCGCGCACGGCTTTTGGAAAAGACTTCCGGAACATGAAGCGCGCCCAGCGCCCTGGGGAGTTGCGCCGGGATTGGGGGCTCTGGAAGAGCTTAAGCGAGTTGCGTCAGTCGAAGCGGGGGGCGCCGACCCCGGATGGCTATGATGCGCTTTCCGATGAGGTGATTGCGGCGGCCGCGGAGATCGCGGTCCACCCGGGGCCTTTGGAGGATGCCTGCGCGCATCTCACGGCGCTCATCCATGGCGCTCAAGAGGTGATGTCAAAATACGCCGACATGAAGCGGGAAGCGGGCGTCATCGATTATGCTGACATGATCTGCGATGCCGAGCGCCTTCTGCGGACGCGCCCTGAAATCCTCGAGGCGCT
>NZ_CEZFMW010000137.1:0-8699 GCF_982993085.1 Thalassobacter sp.
CTGCGTGCTTCATCCAGCGCAAGGATTTCTGATGACATCGCAGAGCCACCCCGGCGCATCAAAGCGGCGTCAAAGGCCTGAGGGTTGTCTCGGATCATGCGAATGTCATGCATGGAAGTGGCTCCTTGGGTGGGGGCTTGGCGTGTGGGCACGCATTGATTTGCGGGCCTTTTAATGGATGCTCGGGCGTAACGCTAGGCGTATGGCGCGCGGCATGTCCGCATTCGTTATAAGTAGGACGGATTGATGGGCCACGCGCTTTGCATCAATGCCGTGAAACTGTCGTGGCTCGGTCACGATCTTGCCGCGATACGGCGCGACGGTGGCTGCATGAACATGCTTAACCAAATACAATCCACGCGGGTCGCTGTTTTCATCGATGGGGATAATATCTCGCCCAAGTTGATTAATGCCGTTATTGAGCGGGCCAAACGCTTGGGTCGTGTCGATGCGGTGCGTGTTTATGCCGATGAATATCACGTTGATGTCTGGTGCAAGACGCCGGGCGTCACTGTTGCCCCGATGGCTGCCAGCAAGAATGCCTCAGACATCGCGCTGTGTTTGGACGCGCTGGAACTCGCGCTCGGTAGCGATATAGCGACCTTTGTAATCGCCAGCGCGGATCAGGGCTTTGCCCACCTGGCGCAACGACTGCGCAGTCACGGTAAATGGGTCTTAGGTATCAGTGGGGTGCAGCCTTCGGATTTCTTTCAAAATAGTTGCAGTGAGTTTCACCGACTGAGGCTGGGTCCAAGCGATGTGGCCCTTGAGACTTTGCATAGCAAAATCATGGGGGTTCTTGGCCAAACTCCGACGGAGCCCATTCCGCTTACGCTCTTTGGGCAGAAAATGTATCAGCTTGGTGTGACCACGTCCGATCTGCCCAACCCAAATTGGCGCAGTTTCTTGGCTGGGCACGCCGATCGCTACACCTTGTGCCCTGTTGGCGTACGGCTGAGCGGTGATTTGACCGGGCAACAATGGTTTCATCGTCGCGCAAACCCCGGGATAGGGCGCCAATAGCTTGTTCGGCCGCCTTGCGCTCCCTACTTGCCAGTTATAACGTGCGCCGAACCTTAAGGGCGCCAAAGCCTGAACTGCAATCACAGGGAAAATCTGATGTTCGTCACCCCCGCATATGCCCAAGCCGTCGGAGGTGCAGGCAGCACTTTCGGGTCTTTTGTACCGCTCATTCTGATCTTTGCGATCATGTACTTCCTGCTGATCCGCCCACAGCAAAAAAAGCTCAAAGAGCACAAAGCCATGGTCGAGGCGCTGCGCCGCGGTGACCAGATCGTCACCCAAGGTGGCGTGATCGGCAAAGTCACCAAGGTCAAAGAAGGCGACGAGGTAGAGGTCGAAATCGCAGACGGCGTCAAAGTACGTGTTGTACGCTCGACCATCGTGACGGTTCTGACCAAATCCGAGCCGGCGACCTGACCTGATGCTTGATATCCCCCTCTGGAAGAAGGTGCTGATCCTAGGCATCTGCGCGGCCGGGCTGCTGATGGCATTGCCCAATGCGAATTATTCGAACGTAGAGCGGTACAATGATGCCGTATCTGCGATGGAGGGGGGGATCACCTCGCCAGAGCTTGAGGCGGATGCGGGGCTTTGGCCAAGTATGCTGCCCTCAAACCTGATGAACCTCGGTTTGGACCTGCGCGGCGGTGCGCATTTGCTCGCGGAAGTGCAGGTTGAGGACGTCTATGGCAGCCGGATGGACGGCTATTGGCCGGCCGTGCGCGACGCCCTGCGTGAGGAGCGCGCAACTGTCGGCACGATCCGCCGCCAGCCGGGCCCCGACAGTGAACTGCGGGTGCGGATTTCCCAGCCCGAAGGGATGGACACCGCCGTCGCTGCCGTGCGCGCCTTGGCCCAACCCATCGCGACCTTTACGGGCGTTGGGTCCAGCGACATTGATGTATCGGCGAATGGCGATGTGTTGACCGTTCAGCTGTCTGAAGCAGAACGCGCCGCGACGGACGACCGGACGATGCAGCAATCGCTGGAAATCATCCGTCGTCGTGTGGATGAGGCGGGCACCCGCGAACCCACGATCCAGCGTCAGGGAGCAGACCGTATCCTGATCCAAGTGCCAGGTATTGGTTCCGCTCAGGAACTGAAATCTCTGATCGGAACGACCGCCAAGCTGACCTTCCATCCTGTGGTTGGCCAAACATTTGACGCAAATGCACGCCTTGATGGGCGGCAGATTTTGGTGCCCGACATGGATGACGCGGGCACGTTCTATATTCTTGAGCAGACGCCAGTGGTTACAGGCGATGATCTGGTCGATAGCCAGCCTGCATTTGATCAAAATGGCATGCCCGCTGTGACCTTCCGGTTTAACGGTGCGGGTGCGCGAGATTTCGGTATTTATACCGCCGAGAACATTGGCTCACCTTTCGCCATCGTGCTGGATGATGAGGTGGTCACAGCCCCGGTCATCCAATCCGCTATTCCCGGCGGCACCGGTCAGATCACCGGCAACTTTGATGTGACTGAATCGACGCAGCTGTCGATCCTGTTGCGGGCAGGTGCGCTTCCGGCTGAGATGACCTTTCTCGAAGAACGGACCATTGGCCCTGAACTGGGGCAAGATTCCATTGATGCAGGCCGTATTGCGGCGATGATCGCAATGGCGGGTGTTGTTGTCTTTATGATCGCCAGCTACGGCCTGTTTGGCGTGTTTGCGACGGTGGCCTTGTTGATCAACGTCGCCCTTATCGTCGGCATCCTGAGCCTGATCGGCGGCACGCTCACACTGCCGGGCATCGCTGGTATCGTGCTGACCGTGGGTATGGCGGTGGACGCCAACGTGCTGGTCTTTGAGCGTATCCGTGAGGAATTACGCACGGCCAAAGGGCCCGCACGGGCCATTCAGTTGGGCTATGAACGCGCGCTGTCGGCCATTGTGGATGCGAACCTGACGACCTTTATCATCGCGGTTATCCTGTTTGTGCTGGGCTCTGGCCCGGTGCGGGGCTTCTCGGTGACTTTGGGTATCGGGATCATCACGTCTGTCTTTACTGCGCTATTCGTCACGCGCGTCTTTGTGGTCATGTGGTTCGAACGTCGCCGCCCCAAAACACTGGAGGTGTGAGATGCGCCTAAGACTTGTTCCACAAGAAACCAATTTCGACTTCTTCCGCTTTCGCAAAGTGACATTTGGCGGCTCGGTGGTCGCGGTCATCGCGTCGGTCGTGCTGTGGCTGACGATGGGTCTGAACTTCGGCATCGACTTTTTGGGCGGGACCACCATCCGCACCGAAAGCCGGGTTGAGGTGAATGTCGGCGCGTACCGGGATGCGCTGCAACCTTTGAACCTTGGCGATGTTTCCATCACCGAGGTGTTCGATCCGACATTTGCGGATGATCAGAACGTGGCGATGGTCCGTATTCAGGCGCAAGATGGCGCCGAAAGCGTAACGCCTGAGGTTATTGCCTTGGTCGAAGACGCACTGCGGACAGTCGATCCTGCAATCACCTTCCCAAGCGTTGAGTCCGTTGGTCCAAAAGTTTCGGGCGAGCTGGTGACAACGGCCTTGATCGCGCTGGCAGCGGCTATGGCTGCGATGTTGTTCTACATTTGGTTGCGGTTTGAATGGCAGTTCGCAGTGGGTGCGGTTGCGGCCTTGGTGCACGATGTTGTCCTGACCATCGGGATTTTTAGCCTGCTACAAATCCGCTTTGATCTGGCAACGATTGCAGCCCTTTTGACGGTGCTTGGCTATTCCATCAACGACACGGTGGTTCTGTTTGACCGGCTTCGCGAGAACCTGATCAAGTACAAGAAAACGCCGTTGATGGAGGTCATGAACCGCTCCACCAATGAGACGCTGGCGCGGACATTGATGACCAGTGGCACGACGATTGTCGCACTTTTGGCTCTTATTGTTCTGGGCGGCGATGTTATCCGCGGATTTGTGTTCGCGATCCTTTGGGGTGTTATCGTCGGGACTTATTCGTCGGTCTATGTGGCTAAAAACGTGGTCCTAATGTTGGGCGTCAACCGCGACCCGAAAAAGCCCGACAGTGGCGCGGGCACGCAGTTCGGCAACATCGATGCCTGAGATCTTGGCCACCCCTGGGTTGGGGTGGCTGGTCTTTGCAACCTGTCTTGCGGGCTTGGTGCGGGGATTTGCCGGATTTGGTACTGCCCTGATTTACCTGCCCATTGCAGGCACAGTCTTGCCCCCTGTTTGGGCCATCGTCACGCTCACTGTTATGGATCTGATCGGGCCACTTCCGACCGTGCCGCGTGCGGTGCGCGATGGGCACCCGCGTGATGTCTTGCGGCTGTGTGCTGGGCTTGCTGTGACGCTGCCCATCGGGTTGGCCGTGTTGCTCAGCGTCCCGCCTGAGGCGTTTCGCTACGCCGTGTCCCTTGTGACATTTGCGATGTTGGCGGCGCTTGTTTCAGGCTGGCGTTACCGAGGCCGCGTGACACCGCCCAAGGTATACGGCATCGGCGCCTGCGCGGGCTTTTTGGGCGGGGCGGCGGGTCTGCCCGGGCCGCCTGTCATTCTATTCTATATGGCACGGCCGCTGCCTGCATCTGTCGTACGCGCGACACTGACATTATTTTTGCTGATCTACGATGGGATGGCATTGGGGCTTTTGACCGCCAAGGGCGAAGTCACCCTGACGCCGTTTCTTATTGGTGCAATCTTGATCGTGCCCAACCTCTTGGCGATTCAAGTCGGCGCCGCTATGTTCCACCCCGATCGCGAAGGGCTGTACCGCCGCATCGCCTATACAATTATCGCCGGTGCGGCTCTTATGGGCCTGCCCTTATGGGGAGACACGTAATGCAACTCAACGAAGTCCACTACGGCAGCGCGCAACCGATCGACAGCTATGGGCCGGGTTTTTTCCGGGTGGGCGGTGATCGGATTGATGGGGCAATCCTTGCGACCGAAACGACTGCCCGGACATGGGCTGGCCTTCAGGATGTGGACAGCCTGTTGCAATTGGCCGGAGCGGTGGATGTGATTTTCCTCGGCACAGGGGCCGAGATTGCACATGCACCCGCATCTCTGCGTGCCGCAGTTGAAGGCGCGGGTATGGGGCTGGAGGTAATGAACAGCCCCGCTGCTTGCCGCACATACAACGTGCTTCTGGGTGAAGGCCGCCGTGTCGCACTGGCGGCGTTAGCAGTCACGACGGCGGACTAAGCGCGGTCAGGACGACGACAGGTCCAGCGTGGTCTGCGTTTCCACTGCTTTGATCGATGTGTTCATATCGCCGCTGATGTCGTCAGCGCCGTCTTTGACGACCATCATGACCGCAAGGCCCAGACCCACGAGGCCCGCGCATAGGATTACCCAGTCGACAGTTACGGCGCCTTGGTCATCGGCTAGAAAAGAATGGAAATAGGGCATGGGGCAGTTCCTTTATAAGCTGTCCCTCGCATATGCCGCAGCAATCGTGTTCGGAATGGGGCTGGAACCTTGCCAAATATCGCAAGTTTTAACGGTTTAGCGTGTCGGTGCGGACAGTGGGGGCGATTTGGCCAAACACCATCGTCTTTAGCTCGCGCAGTAATTTACGCTCCATCGCGGTCTGATAGGCCGAATACCCCAGCGCCGTTTCCACAAAGGCACCGGGTCCGCGGATGATTTCGGACAGAAAATAGCTGCTCAGCTCGGCTATTTCGGCCTGCCGTTGGTCCCCTGCGGCGGGGTTGTCCGCCCCGATGACCAGCGCATTTATGGTGACACCTTCAAGCTTGCGGTGCTGGCTGCCGGGATCGGGCCAATCGTTGTTCTTACCATCCCCTGAGATATCGAGCGTGCGCTGCAAGCAGCTGGGAGGGGCATCGCGGAACAGCGCCGCTGCATAGGCCATCGATGCGCCCAATGCGGTGGATCGTGAGGCAGGCCGTAAGGTGGGCGCGCGGAGTGTATGGGCGACCTGGTTCAACGTGGCTAGATCGGTGATGGGCGTCCATTCCAACAGGGTGAATTGGTCGAATTGCCCGGCCCATTCAAACGCCGCGATATAAACCGGAAACTGCGGTGTGCTTAGCAGGACATCGCGCACGGCGGGCGCGGTCAGGGCTGCAGCCAGCCCCTCCCGCTGGAGCGTATATTCCTCGGCATCAACGGACCCCGACACGTCCAACGCCAACAAAAGCGCCTGCCGACAAGCGGCCTGAGCTGTCCCCGCATGTATCAATAATGCGAGGGCTAGGGCCGCCGCGCGGCTTACCAATGACCTGTGTTTTCCATGGATGCCCAAGGCTCTGCCGGGGCCAGACGATCCCCACTTTGCAGTAGCTCGATTGAGACATTGTCGGGAGAGCGGACAAAGGCCATATGCCCGTCGCGGGGCGGGCGGTTGATCGTAACGCCGTTGTCCATAAGGTGCTGGCAGGTATCATAGATATTGTCGACACTATACGCGAGGTGGCCAAAGTGGCGGCTATCAGAGGGCAGGCCCTCATCACCGTCCCAGTTGTAGGTCAGCTCAACATGGGCGTTTTCCTGTCCGGGGGGCGACATGAAAATCAGGGAAAACCGGCCCTTTTCGTTTTCATAGCGGCGTGTCTCTTCGAGGCCGAGCAGTTTGTAAAACGCGATAGAGGCATCAAGGTCGCGGACCCGAACCATTGTGTGCAGATAGGTAATAGGCATGGGAAACTTTCGTGAGTGATCTCTTAGCTCAAGATAGGGCCGGCGGCTGTGGACGCAACCAAAGGCTGTGTTTGTTGCGCGTGGTGGGCCGACAAGCCGCTTTGGTTTATATATCTTGTGGATATCCTGACAAAAGTTGACCACATCTAGTGTTCACGTGCGATTATACCCCGAATACGTTCGGAAAAGCCCGATTCGCGGCTTTTGTGGCCCGCTGCGGGCGCGAACATGCGTGGAGAACAGTTCATGAATGATCAGGCCAGTCGACCGATGACCCCCGAAGAAGAAATCGCAGAAATGCGCAGCCATCCGCGTCCCACGTTACGGGCCGTGAGCGAGGGCATGGAAAAGCATCTGTACACCGCGCAGCCGGTTTTGGATCACGGGTTTGTCCGTGTGATCGACTATATGGGTGACGATGCCGCCATCACACAAGCCGCGCGCGTCAGCTACGGCAAAGGCACGAAATCGGTCCAGAATGATGAAGGTCTTATCCGTTATTTGATGCGGCACTGGCACTCTACCCCGTTTGAGATGTGTGAGATCAAGCTGCACGTTAAGCTGCCGGTGTTTGTTGCGCGCCAGTGGATCCGCCACCGGACTGCGAATGTGAATGAATATTCGGCGCGCTATTCGATCCTTGATCGTGAATTCTATATCCCACCAGCTGAGCATTTGGCCGCCCAATCCGTGGTGAACAACCAAGGCCGCGGCGACGTGTTAGAGGGTGAAGAGGCCGCACGCGTTCTTGAGATCCTGAAGCGTGATAGCAATCAGGCTTACGACAGCTATGAGGCGATGATCTCGCAGGACGGTCAGGCCGGGCTTGCGCGGGAATTGGCGCGCATGAACCTGCCGACCAATATCTACACACAGTGGTACTGGAAGGTGGATTTGCACAACCTGTTCCATTTCCTGCGACTGCGCGCAGACCCTCATGCCCAATACGAAATCCGCGTTTATGCTGATGCGATTTGTGAAATGGTCCGCGACTGGGTGCCCTTCGCTTATGGCGCGTTTGAGGACTATCGCATGGGGGCGCAACAGCTTTCTGGCAAGGGTGTTGACTGCCTCAAGCGCCGCTTGGCAGGCGAAGTCGTAACCCAAGAAAACTCAGGCATGTCCAAGGGCGAATGGCGCGAGTTCGAAACCGTCTGGGGCGACGCCTAATCAGATTTGCACGCTTGGGGCTTAGGCCTCGGGCGTGTGCCCATTCCGCTTTTTCGGCGGTTTGGTAGGGTCATCCCCGTTCGGATAGACCAACCCCGCTGAGATCACCAATTTGGCCGCGTCCTCGACCGACATGTCGAGGATGATAATATCCTCTTTCGGCACAAAAAGCAGAAAGCCCGACGTTGGGTTTGGCGTGGTCGGCAAAAAGACCGAAACGATCTTGTTTTCACCCACAGTTTTGGTCGCGATCTCGGCCTTTGCATCGGTCGAGATAAAAGCAATCGCCCAAATACCTTTGCGTGGGTACTCGACAAGACAGGCTTTCTCGAACGAGGTTTCCGTCTGGGCGAAAATCGTTTCAGCGATTTGTTTCACCCCTCCGTAAACCGAACGGACGACAGGCACGCTTAGCACCAGGCTTTCGGCCCACCCGATCAGGGATCGGCCGATTAACCCTTTGGCCACCCAACCTACGAGCATCGCGAAAATGATGAACACCACAACGCCGACGCCGCGTACGTTCACCTCAATCTGGTCCACACCTTCAAAACCAAGGATACGGTTCAACAGCTGCGTGGGTTGATAGGCGTCAGGCACGAACGGCCAAACGAACCCATCGATCCAGCCAACAACCGTCCAAATTAGCCAGACAGTCAGCCCAATGGGCGCAATCACAATCAGTCCGGTTAGGAAATTGTTGCGAAGCCGCGCGAATAGCCCCACGCGTGGGGGTTTGGGGTCTTCGGGCATGGGAATTTGCATTGGGTGGTCGGTCTTTCCTCGGTCCTAGGCGCATATGTAGCGGTGCGCAGAGGGCCGCACAAGGAAGCGCGGAATTTAGCGCCGCTGTGTCGCAATTTCGCCCGCGATTTCAGCGGCGAGGCG
>NZ_CEZFMW010000138.1:0-5019 GCF_982993085.1 Thalassobacter sp.
GACGATGACTATATGGAAGCGCTTATACGGCTATAACGTTCAATCGATTCCCCTGATCATCAATACCTGGATTGGGTTATACAACTCCGAGCGCCCTCAAACTGCGCACGACAAACGCACTCCTGACGCGTCATGCTTCGAGCAAGCAGCTATACGAAAAGCGGCATGAACATAAATCTGGTGCAACTTAAGAAAGTTGCAAACCTGTCCTAAAAAGTAGGGCCATTCCGGCCGAAGGTCACGCCCTCCTGATGTGATGAAGCCGAGCTCGACCACGCGGCAAAATACCTTGATACTCTCGACATAGGGCATGGCGCCCTCCCTTTTGCTTTGGGCAGTATGGAGGATAGCTCCACGGTTTATTTTATAATTTTTGTTGAAAGTGTTCAGCCAAACTCGCGCTATCATTGAGAGCGGGAGGGGCGTATGTTGACGCCTAAATTCAGCGCGGAGACAATGCTATGGGCAAGAGGCGCCATGAAATCAGATTTTTGTTAAACGGCGAGGCTGTTTGTCTACCTGAGGTGGGTGAACAGGAAACGTTGTTGGACTACCTGCGCATCGCGCGGCGCCTGACGGGTACAAAAGAAGGGTGCGCAGAGGGCGACTGCGGCGCTTGTACTGTGCTTGTCGGACTCCTGACGCAGGATGGCTTGCGCTATGAGACGGTGAATGCCTGCATCCGTTTTTTGGCGAGCCTTGATAGGTGCCACGTGGTGACGATTGAGCACTTGTGCGGTGCGGGCGGTGGATTGCACCCTGTTCAACAAGCGATGGTGGACGCGCACGGGAGCCAGTGTGGCTTCTGTACACCTGGGATTGTGATGTCGCTCTACGCATTGTGGATGGAAGCCGCTGCGCTAAGTGATGCCGAGATCGAGACAGCCTTGCAGGGCAACCTGTGCCGCTGCACATGCTATGAGCCGATCTTCAAGGCGGCGCGGGCGGCAGCAGAGCTTGGCAAGCCCGAGGCTGATCCGCTGGCGCTTGAGCGCGCGGATGTGACAACGCGCCTTGAAGCGCTGGCTGATGGCGCGCGTGTGGATGTGGCAAAAGCTGGTGACCGCGCCATCTTGTCTGCGAGCGTGGCGGATTTGGCTGATGTTTTGGCTGAACACCCCGAGGCAACAATTGTTGCTGGTGCGACGGATGTGGGCCTCTGGGTGACCAAGATGATGAAGCCCATTACGCCAGCGGTCTTTATCGGGCATTTGACAGAGCTTCGGCAGATTGTCGCAACAGGGTCATCGCTCAGAATTGGGGCCGGGGCGAGCTATAGCGAAGCCGAGGTCGCACTGGCCCGCGCCTTCCCGCATCTTTTGCCTTACTGGAGGCGGATTGCGGGCTGGCAAGTGCGCAATATGGGGACGGTGGGTGGCAATATTGCCAATGGCTCGCCGATTGGTGACACGCCACCTGTCTTTATCGCCTTAGGGGCTACGCTGCATTTGCGCAGTGCCGAGGGCGTGCGGGCGCTGCCGCTGGAAGAGTTCTTCATCGACTATGGCAAGCAGGATTTGCGGGCTGGCGAATTTGTCGAGGCTGTCGACCTGCCGCTTGCGCAGGCAGGGATGTATCATGCGACCTATAAGGTTTCAAAACGGCGCGATGAAGACATTACAGCTGTGGCCGCTGGTTTTGCTGTGCGGGTTGAAAGCGGGATGATCGCTGAGACGCGGATCGCTTTTGGCGGAATGGCAGCCACGCTCAAACGCGCAGCAAAGGCAGAAGCTGCGCTTTTGGGGCAACCATTTGTAGAGGCGAGCTATGAGGCGGCGGCAGAGGCTGTGGCCGAGGACTTTGCGCCCCTCAGTGACTGGCGCGCGACAGCCGAGTATCGCAGCCTTGTGGCGGGCAACCTTTTCCGCCGCTTCTGGGCTGAGCAGGGTGCGGGCCAGGTGGCCAAGCTGGAGGCTGTATAGATGAGCAAGTTCGGACATACGGGCACAGACGCCAAGCACGACTCGGCCATCAAGCAAGTGACGGGGCGGGCTGATTATACGGACGATATCCCTGAGCCGATTGGTACGCTGCACGCCTATCTCGGCTGCTCCAAAGTGGCACATGGCACGATCAGGGCGCTTGATTTGAGCGCTGTTCTGGCGTGCGAAGGAGTTGTGGGAGTACTCACGGCTACGGATATCCCCGGGATCAATGATGTGTCTGCTGTGCATGCAGGGGATGAGCCTGTTTTCCCTGACACGACTGTGGAGTTTCATGGCCAACCGCTTTTTGCCGTGATTGCCGAGAGCCGCGATATCGCGCGGCGGGCCGCCGAGCTGGCGCGGGTCGAGATTGATGCGTTGCCGCATGTACTGGAGCCGCTTGAGGCGATTGCAGCAGGCTACCCTGATGTGACCGCGCCCATGACACTTCAGCGTGGGGATGTGAAAGCAGGCTTTGAAGAGGCTGCGCATCATATCAAGGGCCGCATGGCGATTGGTGGGCAGGATCACATGTATCTGGAGGGGCATATCTCGTTTGCGATGCCTGCTGAAGATGACGACGTGGTGATTTATGCCTCAACCCAGCATCCAACCGAGGCGCAGGTTCTGGGCGTGGCGGCGCACTCTGTTGTGGTGAAGGTGCGGCGCATGGGCGGTGGCTTTGGCGGCAAGGAAAGCCAGATGAATCTCTTTGCGGCCGTCGCGGCGATGGCGGCGAAGAAATGGAACCGCCCTGTCAAAATCCGCCCTGACCGCGACCAAGATATGACGGCGACGGGTAAGCGGCACGATTTTGTTGCGGACTATGACGTGGGATTTGACGCCGACGGGCGTATTGAGGCGGTTGAGGGCCAGTGGGCGGCGCGCTGTGGCTTTGCGGCAGATCTTTCGGGGCCGGTGTGGCGGACCGCGCGCTCTTTCATGCGGACAATGCTTACTTTTACCCGCATGTGCGCATCAGGTCACGCCCCATGAAAACCAACACTGTGAGCAACACGGCCTTTCGGGGCTTTGGCGGGCCGCAAGGTGTGATTGTGGCCGAGAGGATGATTGAAGAGATCGCCTATAAGCTTGGCAAAGACCCTCTCGATATCCGCAAGGCCAATTTTTACGGTATCGGCGAACGCAACGTGACGCCTTACCATCAGACTGTTGAAGACAATATTCTGGAGCGGTTGGTTGGCGAGCTTGAAGAGACGTCTGACTATCGCAAGCGGCGTGCAGATATCATCGTACATAACGCCAAAGGCGGGATCATCCGCCGCGGGATCGCGCTGACGCCTGTAAAGTTTGGCATCAGCTTTACGGCAACCTGGTATAATCAGGCTGGAGCTTTGCTACACGTTTATAAAGACGGCTCCTTGATGATCAATCATGGCGGCACAGAGATGGGCCAAGGGCTAAACACCAAGGTTGCGCAGGTTGTGGCTGAAGCTTTTGGTGTTGCGCTTGAGGCTGTTAAGATCACGTCGACTGCGACAGACAAAGTGCCCAACACGAGCGCAACAGTGGCCTCTTCCGGGACTGACCTCAACGGTATGGCAGCCCTTGATGCTTGTGAGCAGATCAAGGCGCGGCTGACGGAGTATGCGCGCGAAAAATGGGGTAAGGCGGCGCTGGAGTTTGCGGACGGTCAGGTTTCTGTTGGCGACAGGGTGTTTGCGTTTAAGGAGTTTATCGCGGGGGCTTATATGGACCGTGTGCAACTTTCAGCGGCAGGCTTCTACAAGACGCCCGAAATCCACTGGGATCGGGCAACGGGCAAGGGCCAGCCGTTTTTCTACTTTGCCTATGGGGCGTCGTGCTCTGCGGTGGAAATCGATATGCTCACAGGCGAGTACCGTGTGACACGGGCGGATGTGTTGCATGATGTGGGGCGCTCCCTCAATCCTGCGATTGACCGTGGGCAAGTGGAGGGTGCGTTTATTCAGGGGATGGGGTGGCTGACCACCGAAGAACTTTGGTGGGATGACAAAGGCGCGCTCCGCACCCATGCACCGAGCACCTACAAAATCCCGCTGGCAAGCGACAAGCCGCGCGCGTTCAACGTGAGGCTTGCCGAGTGGAGCGAGAACCCCAAGCGCACGATCAAGCGGAGCAAAGCCGTGGGTGAGCCCCCGTTTATGTTGGGGATTTCAGTCTTTGAAGCGATAGGCCACGCAGTGGCCTCGGTTGCGGACTATGCCGAGTGTCCAAGGCTTGACGCGCCTGCAACGCCAGAGCGCGTTCTGATGGCGGTCGAGAGGCTGAAAAAAATGAGCGATTTGGCCGAATTCCTTGAGCTGGCTGAGCCGATTGTAGCGGTGCGGATATCAAACGTTCGTGGCTCTTCCCCGCGTGAGGTAGGGGCATTTATGCTCGTTGCAGAGACCGCGCTTTGGGGGACCGTTGGTGGGGAAAAGTTACTTAATATCAGCTAAGTTGTTATTATTAAGATCGAATATAGGTTAACACTGAAAGTAAAAGGGATTCTTACATGGACTTGAAAATTGTTAATTTGGCCACTGGCGAGGTTGTGAAAACTAAAAATGCGGATAGCATATTTGAGATCACTTCTCCTTCAGATGTATATTTTAATTTTAAAAGTGAAGAGGTGGTTTCAAGCGAAGTGAAGGGTCAAGACCTTGTTTTGTTCCTTGAGGATGGATCTAAAATTGTAATTAGGGGCTTTTATACAGAGCATGCATCAGGGGTTGATAGTCGTATAATATTATTAGATGACGCATTAGATGTGCCGGTGCCGTTTGCACCAATTCTTTCAAGTCTCATTGGTGGGGGCCTTTTTCTGGGTGCTGCTTCTGCTGCAAGCGGTAATAACGCGGGCAACGCAGCGCTTGCTAAGATCGAAGCCTATAACAATGGTGACGGCACGACGCCTGCAGCACTGACAGTGGCAGATTACGCAGATGCGGGTATTACTGGCGTGAGCGTTGACAACCTTGCTGCGGTCAATGCGCAGGTTCTGGCGGCGGCCACGGGCGGTGCAGACACGGGCCCTGAAGTTCAAACGCTTGTTCTCGCGGGCAACGCAGCGCTTGCTAAGATCGAAGCCTATAACAATGGTGACGGCACG
>NZ_CEZFMW010000138.1:5119-8605 GCF_982993085.1 Thalassobacter sp.
CCTGCAGCACTGACAGTGGCAGATTACGCAGATGCGGGTATTACTGGCGTGAGCGACTTTAATATAATAAAGGTCAATGCGCAGGTTCTGGCGGCAACCATGGGCGGTGCCGATACATGTCCCGAAGTCCAAGCACTGGTTAATGCCGTACAATCAATTCCCGGATTTAAAATTAACGGCGCAGATGCTTTTGATTTTTCAGGTAACACTGTTTCATTAGCTGGTGACGTTAATGGCGATGGTCTCGATGATCTAATTATTGGAGCGTACAATACTTCGAACGGAATTCAACGAGCCGGAACATCGTATGTCGTGTTTGGTAAGGCGGACGGCACCACTGTAGACTTATCTTCAATTGAAGCCAGTACTGGAGATGGTTTTGCAATCAATGGTTATGATGCATTTGACCATTCTGGTTGGGTAACCCGGTCTGCAGGAGATGTTAACGGAGATGGTTTTGATGATATTATAGTCGGTGCATACCAAACTGATCCTCAGAATAGGAGTTCTGCTGGTTCAGCTTATGTTGTGTTTGGCAAGGCAGACCGAACAGCTGTGGAACTTTCCGACATTGAGGCAGGTGTAGGTGGATTTGAAATTCAAGGTGCATCTTCAGGTGATAGGTTGGGAACTACAGTTGCCTCAGCTGGAGATGTTAACGGAGATGGACTTGATGATTTAATAGTTGGTGCTCGCTACGCAGCGCCAGGCAACAATACGGATGCAGGAAGTGCATATGTAGTGTTTGGGAAGACTGGTACCATACCAGTTGATATCGACACCATTGAGCGTGGCCAAGGAGGTGGCTTCGCAATGAACGGCGTAAATATAGCTGATTGGAATGGTGTAAGTGTTAAATCCGCTGGGGACGTTAATGGAGATGGTCTTGACGACCTCATCGTAGGTGCAAATAGGGCAGATCCTAATGGAAATGAAAAAGCAGGGTCTACCTATGTTGTCTATGGTAAGACAGATAGTGCAGCAATTAATCTGGCAACAATAGAAAATGGCACTGGGCCTGGTTTTGTAATCAATGGCGCAAGTTTGGGCGACGAATCTGGTAACTCCGTATCCTCTGCCGGTGATATCAACGGAGACGGTCTCGATGATCTACTTGTTGGCGCATATCGCACAACCGCTAACGGAAATTTTGAAGCTGGAGCGGCATATGTAATTTATGGTAAGGCTAATCAAACAGCAGTTGAACTTTCCGACATTGAGGCAGGTACAGGACCAGGCTTCATGATAAACGGAGCGAATGCCGGTGATAGAGCTGGTTATGCAGTATCTGCAGGTGGGGACGTTAATGGTGATGGGTTAGCAGATATGATTATTTCAGCTTATCAGGCAGGTCCAAATGGTGCTAGCGGAGCTGGGGCGGCCTATGTCGTCTTTGGCAAGGCAGATCAAACAGCAGTTGACCTATCCAATATTGAAGCAGAAAATGGAGGTGGTTTTGCAATTTACGGATACGAACCTAATGGTGAATTTGGTACTTATGTTTCCTCTGGTGGAGACGTTAACGGAGATGGTCTTGATGACCTGATAATTGGAGCACCATACGCTGCGCCTAATGATGATCCTAATAATTTGGCTTCGGCGGGTGTGTCATATGTCGTGTTTGGTAAAACTGATGGAGTAGCGCTTGATTTAGGGGCAGGGTTTCTTGAAAATTCGAGTTCGATTGGTCTGATCAAAAGTGGTTATACAGCTGGTGATGATTCGATTGTTAGCAACACAAGCTCAGAGATAATTTTGGGTGGTGACGGAAATGATACGCTAACGGGTGGCGGGGGGAGCGATGTGATTAAGGGAGGCTCCGGAGATGATTTGATCATTGTTAATGCGGATAACCTTAATCATTTGGCCTCGTCTGGTCCTATCGACGGTCTTCTATCTGTTTTTGACGGGGGCGGTGGACAAGACACCTTGAAGATCGATGGTGCTGATATAACCTTGGATCTGACGCTGCTGAGTGAACATAAAATTAAGGATATTGAAATCTTTGATTTGACTGGTTCTGGGAATAATGCATTGAAGTTTTCTATTGCTGATATCCTCGATTTAGACACGGACCAGAACATTCTAAAGGTCATAGGTGATGCTGGGGATTCTGTAGAAGCGGTAGGATATACGGATAGTGGTATAGACCAATCACAGGATGGGAAAACCTTTGATGTTTACTCAGCCGCAGGCGTTGTCTCGGAGGTTTGGATAGAGCAAGTACTTCAGGTAATTTGATTAGCCTAGCTATAAAGTGAAGTGGTCCGGCAAATTCGGACAGCGTGCTAAGATGTATCCAACCCGATTGAATGGATACAAGAATGACAAAGCGACGGAATTTTTCAGACAAGTTTAAAGCGACTGTGGCCCTTGAAGCATTGCGCGGTGACAAGACGGTGCAGGAGATTGCATCGAAGCGCCAGCTGCACCCTACGCAGGTGAGCACGTGGAAACGGCAGGCGATTGATGGCATGGTCAACGTTTTCTCGGACAAGGTCAAAAAGGCTGAGAACAAAGACGGCGAAATCAAAGAGCTTCATGCCAAGATTGGTCAGCTGGCGGTGGAAAATGATTTTTTGTCACAAGGGCTGAAGCGATGAGCCTGTCTGAACGCCGCGAGATGATCCGCAAGGACAACACCGACCTTAGCCTGACGCGCCAGTGTAAGCTGCTCAAGATCAGCCGTTCCTCAATCTATTACACGCCTGTTGGCTTTGATCAGGCGACGATTGATCTGATGCATGAGATTGACCGGATATTTACGAAGTATCCGTTCTTCGGCAGCCGCCAGATCGCGGCGTATCTGCCCCAATCAGGGTTCTCGGCAGGACGGCATCGCGTGCGTCGCCTGATGGGCATCATGGGGCTGCAGGCCATCTACAAAGGGCCGAACACCAGCAAGAAGCACCCGCAGCATAAGATCTGGCCATACTTATTGAGAAAGCTGTCGATTACGCGGCCCAACCATGTTTGGTGCAGCGACATTACCTACATTCCAGTGAAGAACGGGTTCCTGTATCTGGTGGCAATCATGGATTGGGCAACACGCAAAGTGCTGTCCTGGCGGCTGTCAAATGCGTTGGATGCCAGCTTTTGCGTTGAAGCACTGGACGAAGCCATCGCCAAATATGGCAAGCCCGAGATCATGAATACGGATAGTCATATGATGGTAACCAGTTCTCGGGTGGTTTGACTCAAACACTGATCGACCGTTCTCTGGGTTGGTGCCGCTTGGCTTTCCGGTTTGGTTTGAACCACATTCCGATCGACCTGACACGTGTCTTTCCCTGGACCTGTCGACCGCCCGGGAACGCCTTGCGGCGAGGCTTTGTCTCGAAGATGCCGCGTGACCCAAGAAGGGCCTGACCAATTGGTCTCATGACTGTCCTGTCCGTGCATTCTTTACGATGAAGTATGGTAACCATACGGGCGAGGACCGCGGCTATGCGGCCTTGACGGAGCTTTCGGTTTGGGGCGCTGGTT
>NZ_CEZFMW010000139.1:0-8592 GCF_982993085.1 Thalassobacter sp.
CCGGGATGGACAAGGATTTCACCGGTGAGGCGTGGTCCGCCGAGGGCGCCAAAGTCGGCTACCTGCCGCAGGAACCACACCTGGACGAAACCCTCAACGTACGTGAAAACGTGATGCTGGGCGTGAAGGCAAAGAAAGACATCCTGGATCGCTACAATGAGCTGGCGATGAACTACTCGGATGAGACCGCCGATGAGATGGCGCAGCTCCAAGATGAGATCGACGCCCAGAACCTTTGGGATCTGGATGCGCAGATCGACGTCTCCCTAGAGGCACTGCGCTGCCCCCCTGATGACGCGATGCCCGCGAACCTGTCGGGCGGCGAACGTCGCCGCGTCGCGCTGTGCAAGCTGCTGCTGGAAGCGCCAGACATGTTGCTGTTGGACGAACCGACCAACCACTTGGACGCCGAAACCATCGCATGGCTGCAACGCCATCTTATTGACTACAAAGGCACGATCCTGATCGTGACCCACGATCGGTATTTCCTAGACGATATCACCGGCTGGATCCTTGAGTTGGACCGTGGCCGCGGCATCCCCTATGAGGGCAACTACTCTGCATGGCTGGAACAAAAGGCCAAGCGGCTGGAGCGTGAGGCCAAGGACGATAAATCCAAAACCAAAGCCTTGGAAAAGGAATTGGAGTGGATCCGTGCCGGTGCCAAGGCGCGCCAAGCCAAGTCCAAGGCCCGGATTGCTGCCTATGAAGAAATGGCCGGCCAGTCCGAGCGTGAGAAAATCAGCCGTGCCCAGATCGTTATCCCCAACGGCCCCCGCTTGGGCAACAAGGTGATTGAGGTCGAGAACCTAAAGAAGGGTTTTGGCGATCGGTTGTTGATTGAAGACTTGTCGTTTTCGCTGCCCCCCGGTGGGATTGTCGGCGTCATCGGCCCCAACGGTGCGGGTAAGTCGACACTGTTCAACATGCTCACGGGCGTCGAAAAGCCCGATGAGGGCACGGTTGAATTTGGCGATACGGTCAAGCTGTCGTTCGTGGATCAGTCGCGCGACACCCTAAGTGCAGACGCCACCGTGTGGGAAGAAATCTCGGGTGGGGCAGAGTTGATCAAACTCGGCGACGCAGAGGTCAATTCCCGGGCCTATTGTTCCTCGTTCAACTTTAAGGGTGGGGACCAGCAGAAAAAGGTCGGCCTGTTGTCGGGCGGTGAACGCAACCGCGTACACATGGCCAAGCTGTTGAAATCTGGTGGAAACGTGTTGCTACTTGATGAACCTACCAACGATTTGGATGTGGAAACACTGCGCGCGCTCGAAGATGCGCTGGATGATTTCGCGGGTTGCGCGGTGATTATCTCGCACGACCGGTTCTTCCTGGATCGGCTGTGTACGCACATCCTCGCGTTTGAGGGTGAGGCGCACGTGGAGTGGTTTGAGGGTAACTTCCAAGCCTATGAAGAAGACAAAGAGCGTCGCCTTGGCCCAGATGCACTGGAACCGACACGCGTGAAATACAAGAAGTTCACGCGCTAGACCGATACAAAACCGTAGGGTGCGCCGCTGCGCGCCCTACGCGGACCCGGCTTGCTACGCCTTGGCGATTTGTTGATGGACCTCAATGACATTGCCTTCGGGGTCTTGAAAAAAGACTTGGTGCCATTCTGCCGAAAATGCGGTGCCGTAGTCGGCATAGGGCACGCCCGCTGCCTCTAGCTCAGCCAAAACTTGCGCCAAATCATCCGTGCGAAACGCGATATGCCCGCGCGCCACGGGGTTCAGCGATTGACCGTTGCGAAAGGCGACAGTCAGGTCGCGTTGAGCCAGATGCATCTGCATGCCGCCATCCGTCGCGAATTTGATGTCCCCATCATAACCCGCACCGGCCCGCGCCTCGGTGCGGGGGAACATTTCCACCGGCATATCCGCGAGTCCAAGCACGTTGGTATAGAAATTGTGCAAGCGATCGATATCGTCGCCCACAACATTGATGTGGTGAAATTCAAGTTGCATGAGGCCCCTCCCCTTTGAGAGCCACACTAGCCATGGGGCGCGCTAGGGCAACGCCCGTTTGCGGCCTTCGTCATCAATAGCCACAAAGGTGAACAGGCCTTCAGTCACCTTTTCACGTGCGCCTATCCGGTCGCGCAGGACCCATGCCTCGAGGGTGATACCCATAGAGCTGCGGCCTTCGCGCGTGACCTGACCGTAGATGCACAGCACGTCGCCCACGCGAACGGGGCGGATAAACTTCATCGCCTCAATCGCGATGGTCGCCACCCGGCCCTGCGCGCGTTGGCTTGCTAGAATGCCTGCCGCGATGTCCATTTGGCTCAGCAGCCAGCCACCGAAAATATCACCCGAGGCGTTGGTGTCGGCGGGCATCGCCATGGTCCGCAATAGCAGTTCGCCGCGTTCGTCTTCGGTCATGACTTAGCCTGTTCTAACTGGCGCTGCCGTTCGCGGAAACGAACACGGTCAGCATCTGTGTAGTCGTCCACGCATTGGTGGCACTGCACCCCGGCCTCATACTCAGGGCGCTGGGTATCGGCGGGGTCTAGGGGGCGGCGGCAAGCGTGGCACAGAACGTGCGGGCCTTCGCGCAGGCCGTGTTCCACGCTGACGCGCCGATCAAACACAAAACACGATCCGTCCCATTTACTGTCCGCCTCGGGAACTTCTTCGAGGTATTTCAGGATGCCACCCTTAAGGTGGAATACGTCTTCGACGCCTTCGCCCAGCAGATAATTCGTGGACTTTTCACAGCGAATCCCGCCCGTGCAGAACATCGCAATCCGCTTGTTGTGGAAACGGGCCTTGTTGGCTTCCCACCATGCGGGGAACTCACCAAAGCTTTTGGTTTCGGGGTCTACAGCGCCCTCGAACGTGCCAATGGCCACCTCGTAATCGTTGCGCGTGTCGATCACAGCAACATCGGGCTGTGAGATCAGATCGTTCCAGTCAGCGGGCATCACATAATGACCAACGCTCGCGCGGGGGTCCACGTGGGGCTGCCCCATGGTGACGATCTCACGCTTCAAGCGGACCTTGAGCTTTTTGAAGGGGCGCGCGGCGGCGGTGCTTTCCTTCCACTCTAAGTCGCTGCACCCCGGAAGGGCGCGAATGTGGGCCAATGCAGCGTCAATTCCGGCACGCGGTCCGGCGATGGTGCCATTGATCCCCTCGGGCGCGAGCAAGAGCGTGCCGACAACGCCGCCCGCCTCACAGGCGTCACGCAGCGGATCCTGAAGGGCCGCGACGTCTTCAAACGGGGTAAAGTGATAGAGTGCAGCTACTGTATACATGGGCTATCGCATACGCGGTTGCGCGGCACCGCTCAAGGCGTAAGCTGGTCGCAGACCCACGCTCGGAGACTCCTATGACCCACGCCCTGCTTGTGATCGACGTCCAAAACGACTTTTGCCCTGGCGGGGCCTTGGCCGTACCGGACGGCGATGCGATCGTTCCCGGCATCAACGCGTTGATGGCTGATTTTGGCGCCGTCATCCTAACCCAAGACTGGCACCCGGCGGGGCATTCCAGCTTTGCCAGCAGCCATGACGCAGACCCCATGAGCCTAACCCAGATGTCCTATGGCCCACAGGTTTTATGGCCAGATCATTGCATCCAGGGCAGTCACGGCGCGGAATTTCACCCAGATCTGCGCACCGAACGCGCAGACATGATCATCCGCAAAGGGTTTAACCCCGCGATCGACAGCTACTCTGCATTTTTTGAAAACGACCACACAACGCCCACGGGGCTAGAAGGGTATTTGCGCACGCGGGGGATCACCCAAGTGACGCTTGTGGGCTTGGCCACAGATTTCTGCGTCAATTACTCAGCCGTAGATGCCGCGAAGCTGGGGTTCGGGGTCGAGGTTCGCTTGGACCTGTGCCGCGCGATTGATTTCGACGGATCGCTCACCGCCGCACGGGATGGAATGGCGGCGGCTGGTGTTGTTTTGGCGGGCTAAGGACCAGGGATCAGATGACGCGCACTTGTGTCCCGATTGGGGCGAGCGCGAACAGCTCTTCGATCTTTTCGTTGTACAGACCAATGCAGCCCGATGACGACTGACGCCCGATTTTGCGGGTGTCATGGGTGCCATGGATCAGATAGGCGGGCCAGCCCAGATACATGGCATGCGTGCCCAGCGGGTTGCCGGGGCCTGCCTCCATAAACTCAGGCAGGGATGGGTCGCGGCGGCGCATATTGGCCGTGGGCGTCCATGTCGGACCCTCTTTTTTGCGCACAATGGTGGTATAGCCGCGGCGGGTGAGTTCTTCGCTCATCGGGACAGAGGTCGGGTAAATCCGGTAATCCGTGGCGTCCGCATTCCAGTAATGAAGCGCCCGAGAGCCAGTGTCGCACACGATGGTCGCAACCCCCAGCGTGTCGAAATGATCCTGCCAAGACTGCTGCCGGAAGCTGGATGTGTTGCGGCGCGTGACGGCGGTGATGGACCGGTCCTGCACCTCAAAATCGAGATCCTGCGCAATTGCAGGGGCGGCCAGAACACTGGCACCAGCGGTCAACAGCAGTGAGCGGCGGGAAAAAACAGGTTTGGTCACGGGTCTCTCCTTGAGCGATACCTTTGATGTGCCGATTTTGAGGCCTTATGAAAAGGGGCATAGGCGTAAAATGCCAAACACAATGGTGTGAGAGCCACACCTGCGGTTGGCCTGATTGCTTTCCCCAGCGGCGTTTGTTCTAAAGCCATTAACCAAAGGAGCGCACCATGGTTGATATCGCCACGCGGGTCTACAATCACAAGTGGAAGATCGATCCGATCGTGCGGTCGTTGATCGACACTGACTTCTACAAGCTCTTGATGTGCCAGTCGGTCTTTCGAAACAAACCTGACACAAATGTGACCTTTTCGCTGATCAACCGGAGCAAATCTATCCGGCTTGCGGATATCATTGATGAGGGTGCGCTGCGCGAACAACTTGATCACATGCGGTCCCTCTCCCTGAGCCGGGGTGAAAGCACTTGGCTGCGGGGCAACACCTTTTACGGCAAGCGTCAAATGTTCCGGTCTGATTTTATGGAGTGGTTCGAGGGCATGCGCCTGCCCCCCTATCACCTCGAAAAACGCGACGGGCAGTATGAACTGACGTTTGAGGGTAAGTGGCATGAAGTCATGCTGTGGGAAATTCCAGCGCTTGCGATTTTGATGGAGCTGAGATCCCGCGCCGTGCTGAGCGATATGGGGCGGTTTGAGCTGCAAGTGTTGTATGCCCGCGCGATGACCAAAGTTTGGGAAAAGGTCGAAACCTTGCGCGACCTACCCACCCTGCGATTGGCCGATTTTGGCACCCGACGACGCCATAGCTTTCTATGGCAAGACTGGTGCGTGCAGGCCATGCGCGAAGGGCTGGGCGAACATTTTGTCGGCACCTCTAATTGCCTGATCGCCATGCGTCGTGAGATGGAGGCCATCGGCACCAACGCTCACGAATTACCCATGGTTTACAGTGCATTGGCTGAGGATGACACCGCCCTGCGCGACGCCCCCTACAAGGTGCTGGCGGATTGGCAGGAAGAACACGATGGCAACCTGCGGATCATCCTGCCCGACACCTACGGCACCCAAGGGTTCCTGCAAGGCGCGCCTGATTGGCTGGCCGGCTGGACCGGTATGCGCATCGACAGCGGCGACCCCGCCACCGGCGCAGAGCGCGCCATCGCATGGTGGAAAGCCCGCGGAGAGGACCCCACCCAAAAGCTGGTGATCTTCTCGGATGGCTTGGATGTGGACAAAATCCTTGAGCTGCAAAAACAGTTCCAAGGCCGCGTGCGCGTGTCCTTTGGCTGGGGCACACTGTTGACGAACGATTTCCGCGGCTTGGTCCCGAACGAAGGCCTCGCGCCGTTTTCACTGGTGTGCAAAGCAGTGGCAGCCAACGGACAGCCCACGGTCAAACTGTCGGACAACCCAAACAAAGCGATGGGCCCCAAGGCCGAGGTGGAACGCTACAAACGCGTGTTCGACCTAGACACCCAAGAGCCGATGGAAGTGATCGTTTAGGCGATCACCCAAATCCCTCAAGAAAGAAATTCCGCCCCTGTTGCAGCGCCTCAACCGAGCGCGTGGCCCGGGCGATATAGATCGGCATTTTGGGATGATTGGCCGGGTACCGCGTCATCACCCATCCAAGCGCAGCCATGGACCGCAAGAGCGACGTAATAGGTAACAGCGACAGATCCAGATCTGATAATGCCCGTACGTCATCATAGCCGCGCAACAACGCCTGCGCGAGGTCGGGCAACTCGGGATCCTCAAGGCTTTGGGTGAGGGTCGTCGTGATGTCATACAGCCGGTAACCAATGCCTGCGTCATCGAAATCGATAAACGTCAGGCCTTGCGGCCCTTTAAAGACATTCTCTCGAAGAAGGTCAGCATGGATCAGTCCAATATCCGGTACATCACGGCTTAGCGCGTGACGCGCAATGATACGGCCCTCGTTCACAAGGGCCTGGTCCCGGTCAGTCAGGCAAGGGTTTTCCCAAAACTGGCCCCAAGTTGGGTGATGACTAAGAAAGCCGTCCAAGTCCCAAGCGGGCCGTTCAAACCCTTCGGGCAGGATCATTGTATCGCTCAGGCTGTGCATCTGCGCGATCAGTCCACCGATTTGCATCATCAGCTTGCCTTGAGCGGCAAGTGTGCCCGGCAGCGGCGCACCGCCCTCGCCTATGGCTGCTCCCTCGACCCATGTGACCATCGTGGCCATTCGATCGCCGACTTTGCGCACCAATGATCCATCCGGAAGCGGGATTGGCGCAGGGCATGGAAACCCTTGAGAGACAAGCGACTGCATCCACCACAGTTCCGACGAAATTGCCCGGCGGGACATATATCCCGGTCGGTGCAGTCGAAGAGCCGCGCGTTCTCCGCCACGTTCAACCGCATAAACGGCATTCTCGCGTTGGCTCAGCAGAACCGGGGAATGTGCGCCCCAGTAGGCGGCTGCGGTTTCGGGGTTCATCGCGTCACGCATCGAGTGGGGTCCCCCTTAGAGCGTCATCTAACACCTGCACCAGATGCTCGGCGTTTTGGTGCGAAAACGGCATAGGTGGCCGCATCTTGAGCACCTCTCCATGGCGTCCAATCTTGTTGAGAAGGACCCCCCGCGCCACCACCTGCTCAACCAGCTCGGCCACAAAATCCGTGGCAGGCGCGCCATCCTTGCGGAACTCAATGCCAAAGAACAGGCCCGCGCCCCGAACCTCATGCAGAAACGGATGATCCAGATCGCGCAACATCTGTGTCACATGCAGGCCCACAGTAGCAGCGTTTTGAACCAACCTCTCGTCCTCGATCACATCAAGGGTCGCAAGTGCGGCCGCGCTACTTACGGGATTGCCGCCAAAGGTGTTGAAATACCCAAACGCGCTGCGAAACCCCTCCATGATGTCGGGACGCGTCACGACAGCCGCTACCGGATGCCCATTGGCCATGGGTTTCCCGATAGTGACAATATCCGGCACCAAGCCGATCCAATCGTGTCCCCACCAATGGCTACCCAACCGACCAAATCCCGGCTGCACCTCATCGGCCATTATCAAACCGCCCGCATCCCGCACAACTTGCTCAGTTGCGCGCAAAAACCCAGGCGCAACGGTTGGAAACGCTTCGTTCGCGAAAAATGGGCACAGCATCAGGCCCGAAAACCCTTCACCAGCAGCTTCAAGCTCTGCGATGGCAGCCGCAACGTTGGACGCAAATTCTACACCGGTCATGCCTGCCTCAGGGGCAGGCACCAACCGCACATGCGACGGATACCCCCCAATCGGAGGCCGCCTGGTGCTTAGCGCGGACACCGCCGACGTGTTGCCATGATACGTCGCATCGGTCGCAATCACGCCTCGCGCGCCCGTCACCGCCTGCGCCATGCGCAACGCCACGTCGTTCGCCTCAGAGCCCGTGCACACCAAAATGGCCTGTGTCAGCCCATGATCAAACTTGGCACATAGCCGCTCAACATATTCCACGACCATCGGATGCAGATACCGCGTGTGGGTGTTCAACGTGGCGGCCTGCTGGGCAATCGCCTCAACTACACGCGGGTGACAATGCCCCACATGCGGTACGTTGTTATAACAATCCAAGTACTGGCGCCCCTGCGCATCCCAGACATACACACCTTCACCGCGCACAATCTCTAGCGGCTGGCGATAAAACGTCGGCACATGCCCCCCAAGGGCCGCCGCACGTCGAGAAAACAAATCAGACGTCATTCTTCATCGGTAACGCGCCCGCGGGCGGCTTTCAATGCGCCACGCTGCGCCTTGCCGGCCAATCTCCGCCGGACGGAGCCCTTTGTGGGCTTCGTCGCAACCCTGCGCTTTGGTACGACCAACGCCTTGGCCACCAATTCCGCCAATCGGTCGCGCGCGATCTCACGGTTGCGGGCCTGATGCCGGGTATCCTCGACCCGCAACACAATCGCCCCATCCGCGGTCCACCGCCGTCCCGCCAGACGCTTCAACCGCGCCTTGACCGACCCCGCCAGATTAGGTGACCGCTCGGCCTCAAAACGTAACTCTACGGCCGTCGCAACCTTGTTGACGTTTTGCCCCCCCGGCCCCGAGGCGCGGGTAAAACTCTCCGTCAACTCCCACTCTTCAA
>NZ_CEZFMW010000140.1:0-8310 GCF_982993085.1 Thalassobacter sp.
TAGCAGTTTGCAGGTGCGGCGTCAATTCAATCAGTATACCACGGGATACCGCATCGAGCGCTTTGGCGGCCTTGGCATCCGGCGTAATGGGGCGGGACGTGAGCGCAAACTCAGCTTTTTCAATAAGTTGCGGAATTGTTCGCGCTGATGGCTTGAGGCAATACATCGCACGTTCCAAAGTCTGATGCTGCGTCGCAGAAAATTTCTCGACCGGTTGAAGGCTCCGATAAGCGTCTACGGCGGCCATGGCCTCATCGTCTGTCATCATCGCGATGTGCTGGCCTGAGGTGTGCTCTAGCTTTTTCAGGTCAAGGCGGGCGGGGGCTTTGCCAATCCCGTCCAGATCGAACCACTCCAGCGCCTGTGCATCGGTAAAAATCTCATCGTCGCCATGGGACCAGCCTAGGCGCGCAAGGTAGTTGCGCAAGGCGGCGGCGGGATAGCCCATGGCGGCATAATCCTCAATCCCGAGCGCGCCATGGCGTTTGCTGAGCTTTTTGCCATCAGCCCCATGGATCAGCGGAATGTGCGCCCAGACGGGAACCTTCCAGCCCATCGCGGTATAAATTTGTTCTTGGCGGGAGGCATTGTTGAGGTGGTCATCGCCCCGGATGACATGTGTGACACCCATGTCATGATCATCAACAACGACGGCCAGCATATAGGTCGGCGTGCCGTCAGACCGCAGCAGGATCATGTCATCAAGTTGCGCGTTCTGAACAACAACAGTGCCTTGCACGGCATCATTCACCCGCGTTTCGCCGTCACGTGGCGCCTTTAGTCGGACGACATAAGCGGTGTCGGGATGATCCGCTTCGGGCACATCACGCCACGGGCTAAGGTACAATGTGGACCGCCCCTCGGCTTTTGCCGCGTCGCGGAAGGCAGCGATTTCATCTTGGCTGGCAAAGCATTTGTAGGCCGTGCCTTGGGCTAGCATGGTATGCGCGACCTCAGCGTGGCGATCTGCGCGCTCAAACTGGCTGATCGCGTCGCCATCCCAGTCGAGGCCCAGCCACGTCAATCCGTCCAAAATTGCCTGCGTTGCCTCAGGGGTGGACCGTGCGCGATCCGTGTCTTCAATCCGCAGCACAAACTTGCCGCCGCGCGCACGCGCATAGAGCCAGTTGAACAGTGCTGTCCGCGCCCCTCCGATGTGCAAAAAACCCGTGGGGGACGGGGCGAAACGTGTGACGATAGGGGTCTCGGACTGGGACGAAGTCATAGGGGATTAACCTTTTAGCAACCAAGATGAGCGATGAGGGAGGCGATGTGCTTTGGGCGGGGTTTAGACCCCGCGAATTGGGGACACAAGAGTGACCGACCCACGCGCCCTGATGGGGGTGATGACAACCCGCCTGATCTGGGCATTACAAAGCCAGCGCGGCCATAGGTTGCCCTTTGTGGCGGTTGCTTTTGGCGTGGGCGTGGGGATGTATTTTTCTCTACCGGTTGAGCCTACCTTTCAGGCCCTAGGGCTTATCGCGCTTGCGACGTTGGCGGCTTTTGCCGTGGGTTACTACTTGCGCGAAACCTTTGGTGGTATTGCTGTGGTGTTGGGGGTCGCGTGTCTGGGCCTTTTGGTGGCCGCGTTGCGGACCCATAGCGTGGCGGCCCCGGTCCTCACCTTTCGCTACTACGGCGCGATTGAGGGGCGGATCGTCAAAATCGACCGCTCCGCCTCAGACAAGATGCGGCTGACGATGGATCGTGTGCGCCTTGCGAATATGTCGCCCGAACGCACGCCAAAATACGTCCGCGTGGCGTTGCACGGTGCGCAACCCTATCTTGAGCCCGCGCCGGGCCAGCGGGTGATGATGACAGGTCATCTGTCACCGCCGAGTGGCCCCACGGAACCGGGCGGTTTTGATTTTCAGCGTCATGCGTGGTTTCAGTCGATTGGCGGTGTGGGGTACACCCGAACGCCCGCGTTGTTAGCCGCGCCTGATCCGGGCGAATTGTGGCTTCAGACTTTGCGCGCGCGCATTGCGGCCGGGCTGTCGGATCGTATCGGAGGACAAGCCGGCGGGGTGGCTGCCGCCGTAGCCGTCGGGGATCGGGCCGGGATCGACGCCCCCACGATGGAGGGGTTGCGCGCCTCTAACCTCGCGCATTTATTGGCGATCTCGGGGCTTCATATGGGGCTGCTTGCGGGGTTTGTGTTCATGTCGGTACGTGGGGGCCTTGCGTTGATTTCGCCTTTGGCGTTGAGGTATCCGATCAAGAAATGGGCGGCCCTTGTGGCGCTTCCAGCGGCGGCATTCTACCTTGCTTTGTCCGGGGGCAGTGTCGCGACACAACGCGCGTTCATCCAAGTCGCCGTGATGCTAGCCGCCATCTTATGCGACCGGCGCGCACTGACGCTGAGGTCAGTAGCAATAGCTGCGTTGATTGTCCTAGCATGGCGACCAGAGGCACTGCTGGGCCCAGGATTTCAGATGTCTTTTGCCGCAACCACAGCGATGGTTGTGATTTTTAGCGCGATGCGTGGACACACGCCGCGCTTGCCTATGGGGGTGGCGCAGGTCAGCGCGGTCTTGATGTCATCCATCATTGCGGGGGCTGCGACGGCGCCTATATCGGCGGCACACTTCAATCAAATTGGTCAGTACGGCGTCCTCGCGAACCTATTGAGCGTCCCGATGATGGGCACAATCGTGATGCCCTTGATGGTCGTCGCAGCCGTGCTGAGCCCCCTTGGGCTCGAAGGGGTGGCGCTATGGGGCATGGCTTTGGGGCTTGATTGGATCTTATGGGTCTCCGCCTTTGTGGCCGGATTGGAAGGGGCGTTGCGGTTGATCCCGGCGCCATCAAACGTGGTGTTGCCGCTGCTTTGTCTGGGCTGTTTATGGTGTATCGCGTGGCAGGGGCGCGCGCGCTGGATCGGGGTGGTGCCCGCCATTGCCGCCTTCGCGTTGTGGGCAGCCACGCCGCGGCCTATGGTCTTGATCTCGGCCAGCGGAAACCTTGTGGGTGTGCAAACATCGCAGGGCCGAGCCCTTTCAAAGCCACGCGGTGATGGTTTCGTTGCACAAAACTGGCTCGCAGCCGACGGATTGCCCAAGGATCAGGAGCAAGCTGCTGGTCGGTGGTCCTTGGATGCGGCAACGGAGCACGGTTTATTGCACCTGCACGGGCGTGGGGCACAGGACCGCGTTGCACAGGCTTGTCGAACATCCCACGCAGTGGTTGCGAACAAAGACTATGATGCGCCTGAGGGGTGTCTTTTCCTCTCGCCCAAGGTTTTGCGCACCACGGGGGCCATTGCCGTCACACACGAGGGCCGCGTCATCACAAGCCGCCAGACACAAGGAAGCCGGCCTTGGGTTCCCAAAGCCGGCCAAGCGCCTGATCTAGCGCCGCTTCAATATGTACGGATGAGCCCGACCAACCGACCCTGAACCGCTACGCTATCGTCCGGCAACATGCGGGTTTCATAGGCGGGGTTGGCAGCCTCTAGGGCGATCATGCCGCCCTTACGATGATACCGCTTAAGCGTGGCTTCATGACCTTCGACCAAGGCCACGACGATCTCACCGTTGTTGGCGGTTTCTTGTTCGCGGATGACAACGATATCGCCATCGTTGATGCCTGCGTCGATCATCGAGTCGCCCTTGACCTCAAGCGCGTAATGTTCACCACCGGACCCCAACATCTGGCCGGGGACAGCGACGTGATTGGCAATCTCACTGATCGCTTCGATAGGAACACCGGCGGCGATCCGGCCCATGACGGGCAGGGTGGTTGCATCGGTCGCGATGTCCATGGCACCGGCGGGCGCGGGGCGGGGTGCGGGCTTGTCGCCCTCAATCACTGTGGGTTTGAACCCTTTGGCTTGAAGCGCGTCGGGTAGCTTGACGATTTCGAGCGCGCGGGCCCGGTGCGGCAATCGCCGAATGAAGCCACGCTCCTCCAGAGCGGTGATCAAACGGTGGATCCCGGATTTGGAACGCAGATCAAGCGCTTCCTTCATTTCATCGAACGAGGGCGGCACACCGTCCTGCGCCATACGCTTTTGGATATACTCGAGAAGGTCGAGTTGCTTCTTGGTCAACATCTGCACGGGCCTCCCTGTGGGGTTAGGTTCAATCCATGTTCTACAGGTGTTCTTGTTTTGTGTCAACAATTCTATGATCTACAAGATATTGTGGTCACAACGTAATGATAGACACGCTCTCGCCTTTGGCCCGTGCAGGGTCGTGAATGGGGCGCACAACCAACGCGTTTGACGCCGCCAGAACTGACATCAAAGCGCTGTCTTGGGCGTCATGCACCTTGACGGTGCCTTCCGGGGAAAGCTGAGCGCGCATGTAGTGTTCACGCGGGCCATTCGGCGTAAGATCGTTGGCTAACGTGGCTTGCGCCGTCTTGGGGGCTGACGCAGGTAGGCCCAGCATCTTGGCGATCAGCGGCACGATAAACAGTGTCGAGCACACCATTGAAGACACGGGATTTCCTGGCAGGCCAATCATTGGCGTGCCGTCCATGTTGCCTGCCATCAAGGGTTTACCGGGGCGCATCGCGATTTTGTAGAACGATTGCTCCATTTTCAGGTCTGCAGCGACCTCCGCCACGAGATCATGATCACCGACCGAGGCCCCGCCGATGGTCACAATCAGATCCGCGCCCTTGGCCATTGCGAACACGGCACGCAGTGCGTCGCGGGTATCGCGCGCGATGGGCAAAAGCCGGGTCTCGGCGCCAGCGGCCTCAAGCTGTGCGGCAATGCCGTAGCTGTTGGAGGCGATGATTTGGTCTGGGTTGGGTGTTTCGCCGGGGGCGACCAGCTCATCACCTGTGGCCATGATCGCGACAACAGGTTTGCGCACTACGGGTATGACCGCGTGGTTCATAGAGGCCAAAAGGGCGATATCCGCAGGCCCAATTTTGCGCGGGGCCGCAAACAGGTCACCTTCGTTGAAATCACCCCCCGCAGGGCGAACGTGGCGACCCGTGTCTAGGGTCTGGCCAAGGGTGATCTGATTGTCCGAACGGATGACATCCTCTTGGATGACCACACGGTCGGCTCCGTCAGGAAGCGGTGCACCGGTGAAAATGCGCACGGCCTCGCCGGGCTGAACAGTGCCGCCAAAGCCGTGGCCCGCAGCTGCCTCGCCGATCACACGCAGGACGGCGCCAGTGGTCCAATCGCCATCTTGCACAGCATACCCATCCATAGCCGAGGCGGAAAAGGGCGGCTGCGTGCGTTTGGCCCGCAATCCTTCGGCCAAAACCCGGCCAGCGGCGGCTCGAACAGGGACCTCCTCAGCCGGGAGGCGCACCCCAAGACTGAGCACCTTTTCCAACGCCTCCGCGACAGAGATCATGTGTCAGACTTGCTCGGCACTTCAAAGAGCCCCGACTTGCCACCTTCTTTACGCAGCAGGCGGATATCTTTGATTTCCATGTCTTTTTGGATCGCTTTCACCATGTCGTACACGGTCAAAAGTGCGGTTGAAACGGCTGCTAGGGCTTCCATCTCGACCCCGGTTTTGCCGCCCGTTTTAACCGTGGCGACAACGCGGACGCCGGGCAGATCAGGAACGGGTTCCAGCTCGATCGCGACTTTGGTGATGGGCAGCGGGTGGCACAGCGGGATCAAGTCCGCAGTTCGCTTGGCGCCCATGATGCCAGCCAATCGGGCCACCCCCAGAACATCGCCCTTTTTTGCAGATCCATCCTGAATAGTTTCAAGAGTTTGTGCGGACATTTTAATGTAGCCTTCAGCGACTGCCATGCGGGCAGTGTCCGCCTTGTCGGATACATCAACCATATGCGCCTGTCCGTCGGCGTCGAAGTGGGTCAGGCCGCTCATAGGCCCGGCACCAATGGGTTGGCGAGCAGGGCGCGGGTAGCCGCGGCGACGTCCGTTTGGCGCATAAGGCTTTCTCCGATCAGGAAAGTACGCGCCCCAAAGCGTGCCATGTCCGCAAGGTCCTCGGGGGTGTAGAGCCCGGACTCACTGACCACCATCCGGTCAGCGGGCACCCTGCGTGAAAGGGTGCGCGTGGTATCAAGACTTGTCTCGAACGTATTGAGATCACGGTTATTTATGCCCATCAGCGGAGAGCGTAGTTGCGATGCGCGTTCCAATTCCTCGGCGTTATGTACTTCGAGCAGAACATCCATGCCCCATTCAAAGGCACAAGCCTCCAACTCGGCGGCTTGGGTGTCGGTGACCGACGCGAGGATGATCAGAATGCAATCCGCACCCAATGCGCGCGCCTCAGCCACCTGATAGGTGTCGTACATAAAGTCTTTGCGTAGGCATGGCAGCGATGTGGCCTCACGCGCGGCTACCAGATAGCTGTCATCGCCCTGAAAGCTGGGGCCATCCGTCAGAACGGAGAGGCACGCGGCACCGCCCTGCTCATAGGCTTGCGCCAGCTCTGGCGGGTTGAAATCAGCGCGGATCAGGCCTTTGGACGGTGACGCTTTTTTGACCTCGGCGATCAGGGCGTAGCCTGTCCGCGACGCGGCCTCTAGCGCATCGGCAAATCCGCGCGGCGCACTGGCTTGGCGCGCGTCCGCCTCAACGTCGGCCAACGATTTGGCGGCTTTGCGCGCGCTGATTTCCTCAAGCTTGTAGGCTTTGATTTTTTCAAGAATGGTCGGGGTGCTCATGAGGCCTCCGAGGTGAGCGCCGCAAGGGCTGCGAGTTTCGATTTAGCTGCACCGCTGTCGATGCTTTCACGGGCACGTTCCACGCCTTCGGGCAGGGTGGCCGCGACATCGGCAATGACAAGAGCCGCTGCGGAGTTGAGCAATACGGCATCGCGGTAGGCGCCGAGCGCGCCGTTCATCAACGCCTCAAATGCGCGCCCGTTCTCGGCGGGTGTGCCGCCCAAGATCGCTTCAAACGCGTGTTCGGGCAGGCCCGCGTCGTCGGGGTGTACTTCACGTTCGGTTACAGCACCGTTTTCAAGGGCCGCAACGTAGGAAACACCTGCAATGGACAATTCATCTGTGCCGTCACTGCCATGTACCAGCCATGCTTTTTCGGATCCTAGATCCAATAGCGTTTCGGCCATTGGCCGGATCAGGTCGCGACTGAACGCACCCGTCAATTGGCGCAGTACACCAGCAGGGTTTGTCAACGGTCCCAATACGTTAAAGAGCGTTCTTGTTCCAAGCTCCGTCCGCGTGGGCATAACGTGTTTTATGGCTGGGTGGTGCATTGGCGCCATCATAAAGCCGATGCCGACGTCTGCGATGGCGCGTTCCACAACCTCCGTCCCGACCATCACGTTTACGCCCAATGCGCCCAAAGCATCCGCGGCACCCGACTTGGACGACAGGTTGCGATTGCCGTGCTTGGCCACGGTGACGCCCGCGCCCGCAACCACAAATGCCGTCGCGGTCGAGATGTTGAGCGTGCCCTTGCCGTCACCACCCGTGCCGACGATATCCATCGCGCCCTTGGGTGCCGTCACGGCGTTGCATTTGGCGCGCATCACCGAGGCGGCTGCCGCGATTTCGGGCGTGGTTTCCCCACGAACGCGCAGGGCCATCAAAAACCCACCCATCTGAGATGGGGTCGCGTCGCCTTCAAACAGGCAGCTGAAAGCCTCTTCGGCTTCTGCGCGGGTCAGGGGGCGGTCGGCGGCAATGCCGATCAAAGGTTTCAGGCGGTCACTCATGCGGAAATCTTTGTCATATCAAGGAAGGTCCTAAGCATAGCGTGCCCATGCTCAGAGGCGATGCTTTCGGGGTGAAATTGTATACCGTGGATGGGCGCGGTTTTGTGGGACAGGCCCATGATCGTCCCGTCTTCTAGCCAGCCCGTGACCTCGAGCGTGTCGGGCAGGCTGTCGCGATCCACCACAAGGCTGTGATACCGGGTGGCCTTGAAGGGGGTTGGCAGGTCTTTGAACAGGCCGCGCCCCTTGTGGTGCATCATGCCCATCTTGCCGTGCACGATCTCATGGCAGCGCGTCACGGTCCCGCCGAAAACCTGTCCAATGGATTGGTGGCCAAGGCACACACCGATCAGGGGCGTTTGCGTTTCGGCGGCGGCGCCAATCATTTCCATGCAAATACCCGCGTCGTCCGGGGTGCCGGGGCCGGGTGACAGCATGATCGCCTCGGGGCGCAGGGCCATTGCGTCCTGCACGCTAAGCGCATCATTGCGGACCACCTTCACATCAGCACCTAGTTCACCGAGGTAGTGTACAAGGTTGTACGTGAAGCTGTCGTAGTTATCGATCAGCAGCAGCATAGGGCCATCCCGGCAAAGAGCCTTTATCTTGGGCAACAATTTGCCCGAGGAACGAAATCTAGGGGGTGAACCCCGGCGTCAGTCGCGGTATA
>NZ_CEZFMW010000141.1:0-8150 GCF_982993085.1 Thalassobacter sp.
AGAAACCTTATTAGAGAAATCCAAAATTAGTGGCACTGAAATTGGGGGCTAGACACCGCGCCAATGCGGCTCGCCGCTGGAATGGTCGAGGATGCGGTCGTGACCGAAGTTCGACGCATCCTGCAAACGCCAGAGGTGGTGTCGCAAGTGCTGGTGGCCCTGAAAAAGGAACAGGCTGCAGTTTCAGAGGCGGACACCATCGCGGCATTGCATGAGTTCAGCGCGCTTTGGGCGCAACTCTTCCCGGCAGAGCAAGCCCGCATCATCCAGCTTCTAGTCCGGCGCGTCACCGTCACCGCCGCAGGGCTCGAGGTCGACATCAGGCGCGAAGGGATCGCGGGCCTCATCCGCCAGATGGTTGCCCCTCGCGGGATGGAGGCGGCGGAATGACAAAGCCCGACGACACGATCCGCGTGCTGATCCCTCTTCAAGTGCGCAAGAAGAACGGGCGGCCCAAAATCCTACCGCCCGCCGACTATAGACCGAGCGAGGATCAAGCGCAGGACCCGCACATTCTCCGCGCCATAGGCCGCGCATGGGGCTGGCGGCGTCGGATGGAAGCTGGCGAGTTCGCAACCATCCAAGAACTGGCCGAAGCCGTCGGGCTGGCAGAACGGCATGTCAGTCGGCAACTAAGGTTGGCATATCTCGCACCGGATGTGCTGAAACGACTAACGTGCATGCGCGAGGTATCAGCGGTCAGCTTATATGACCTGTGTTTTCTGGCTGGGGAGGTTTGGCAGGAGCAGTTGGCTCGGGTATATGCGAACAATCTATAGCCAACGGATGATCTCCTCTAACTGACGAGCCCGTCATGCCCTCTTCATATCACGAAAAGGCACCATCGTAAGTGCAAGCGTGGTGTGGCGAACATGGATTTCGGCACACGCTTCAATTCTTCGTCTTAGAAATCCTTGATTTCATTGTGTCAATTCCATCCTGAAGCCTTGTTAGGCGCTCCTTTAGGTCCGTATCTGGAAAAGATAGAAAGTGTGGATTATGTCGAGATTTAGTTATTTCTGCCGCAACCTCTTCAAACGACCTCTCAAAATAGTCGTAACCCACAATATCGGCAAACTGCCTCTGCTTGGTGGTGAATGACGCATAAAGCTTGTCGCCAACACGTGTCATTAGGGGAACCGGAATGAAGTTCCGGCTGCCGTCGTATTGCAAGAACAGCATACGGTCCATGGGCAAGCCATTGAAAAAAAGAGTGACATAGTAGGAAGTCGCCGAAGGATCTGGGCGGTGGAGCGCCAGCATCCATGGCTCAAGAAAATCACCATCAGAAACTGGCTCGGATAAATCCACCTCCATTGTGAAACCAGAATAGATTCTATGACGGTATGTCTTATTCTCCACGCCCCGAGATGGAACCGTCACCCAGCTTTTTGGGTTCTTCAGTGCCAACCATTGGATCACTTCAGGCGCAAAGAAGGTGATGAATGTGAGCGCAACGCCCGCAAAGCCGAGGAGCAATCCAACAAGGGTAACAATCCCGTTTAAGAAGTCTGACAAGGCGATTTCCTTCCTGAACCAAGGAGTATCAAGTTAGCTGTGGCAACATTAATGCTCAATGCCTCTGATTTCTTTCCGTACTTATAACCAGCTGTTTTGCCGATGGCCTTGCTCGAGAACGATGCACTGGATGGCACGCCGCATTGCGCGTCACTGCGCTCTACCACGCCGCCTTCGGGTGTCTCTGACCGTTTCGATAGCGGTCGAACCTGCTTCAACTGCGGCGCAACCTATTTTCGGCAAGCACCTGAAAAGAAAACCATTTTTGAATGCGTCTCGATTTGGGTGAAGGGCGGGTGGAAAGAGACGCGGGGAGTTCGGAGACCGATTGGAGCCCAAATGCCAGTCTCTGAAAGTCGGATGGCCTCGCTAAACCCCTTTGAAATAAAAAGAAAAAAGGCCCCATCAGGGACCTCGTCTCGGGTTTGCGAATAGTTTGTGGCGGGCCGTACAGGATTCGAACCTGTGACCCGCTGATTAAAAGCCGCGTTTTTAGACTTCTCTGGCTTACTCTTGTGTGCGCTAAATTACTGTATTTGCTTTGTTATTCTTGACGGAGATCACGACGGCTTTCTATCTCTTACTCCACGGTTTTCATCCGCCTGCGACCACTATGCTTCCATGGTTTCGGGCATCATTTGGAGAAATAGATTTGCCCAAGATCACAAAACGCGTCGTTTCGGCGCTTCAGCCCCTAACCACATCTTACTTCATGTGGGATTCGCTCGTCGTCGGGTTTGGTGTGCGTGTCATGCCCTCCGGCACCAAGACGTTTCAAGTTCAGTATCGAAAAGGTGCTCGAACCCGTCGCGCCTCATTGGGTCGCTTCGGCGTCGTGTCGGTTGAGCAAGCGCGTGATCAAGCGCGAGAGATGTTGGGACAGGTCGCAGGTGGCTATGATCCCGTCGAACAGATTGCGATTGAGCGGATTGCGCCCACGGTCTCTGACCTCTGCGACCGTTTCCTCGATGTGCATGTCGCGGTGCATGTGAAGCCATCCACCGCCAAGGATTATTCTTCGACGATCCGCCGCATGATCCGACCTGCACTTGGTACGTTCAAAGTCACCGAGGTACTGCGCAAAGACATTGCCAACCTGCACTACCGCCACCGCGACACACCGATCCAAGCGAACCGGATGCTCTCGGTCCTGTCCAAGATGTTCAATCTTGCAGAGCTTTGGGGCCTGCGCCCTGACGGGACAAACCCGTGCCGCCATGTCCCAAAGTACAAAGAGAACAAGCTAGAGCGGTATTTGACGACTGATGAGATCCAGCACCTTGGTCATATCCTCAGGAGGTGTGAAGAGGATGGCTCCGAGACGCCCCATGTTATAGCAGCATTTCGTTTACTGCTTCTGACAGGATGTCGGTTGGGTGAGATCCAGACGGCTAAGTGGGAGTATGTGACCGAGCGCGGGCTGGAGCTGCCCGATAGCAAAGTGGGCAAGCGGTGCGTTCCCCTGGCTGCCGCTGCCCGTGCGGTCCTTGATGCCCTCCCGCGCACCGTGGGCCACCCGTATATCATCGAAGGCAAGCTACCGAATTCCCACATCACTGAAATGCAGCGCCCATGGCGACGCATCCGCGGGCTCGCTGGTTTTGATGACGTTAGAATTCACGATTTGCGCCACACCTTTGCCTCGATAGCGGTGTCCGGTGGAATGCCGATACAAATGGTAGGACGGCTCTTGGGACACACACAGTTACAAACAACCCTGCGCTATGCGCATCTCGCCGATGATCCTGTCCGCGCCGCCGCTGAAGAAAACAGTGCGGCTATTTTTGCAAGCCTTGGTGCGCCTAAACCGAAGAACCATCTGCGGGTGATTAAGTGAGCGACGATCAGACAAATAGAGACACTTTAATCCAGTTCGTTCAAATGATGGCTGATGCTGGGGCGGATCCTGAGCAACCCTTCACGACGGGTGTTTTTTCTCCGATAGCTCGAAGATATAATTTTTCAGATGCGCTTACTCCGGTGCTACGACTTACTTTGAACTTTGCTGCAAACGCTAAAAGTTTCGAAAAAAGCTACCCAGAGGCTCGGAAAGAGCTTGGTGCCTTGCGACGCACTATTAAGAAGCTCGACAGTCAATTAGACACTCTTGGGCTCGAAACCCGTTTTCTAGTTGAACGCGCAAGTGCCTGTCAGAAGCTAAAGTCAAACGTGGATCTTCTGCAATCCGGCGGCTTCAAGAGCTTACGGGAGATGTCTTTGACGTCTTTCAAGACGATAACGCAAACGAACCGCGAAGGACTTTCCTTGATCGAAGAATTGTCCGAGGTGTCAGCGAAGCTTGATTGCTATCTCGAAACCGCTGAAAGGGTAGCAAGAGGCCAAAGCGGTCGGCCCGCCGATGCGAACTTGGAGCTGTTCCTCTTTGCGGCTTACCAAGCCTACGTGAATGGCACAGGCGCGCCATTTACCTTGGACTGGCACATAGACGATGCGCCACTGTCTGAAGCCGCACGCTTCTGTGTCGATGTTGTGAGTGTTGCTTTCGCCGATGTGTCGTCTGCTCAAATCCGCTCTGTCAGCAGGCGGGTGCGAGAAAAATCCATTCCTGTCAGTAACATGCAAAACGCTTCAATTTTCTTGGAGAGTTTCAACAAGCGGGATCGCTAGCTTAATCCACGTATCCTATCGTAGCCAATCCGCAGTGAACACACTGATGAGGAAGCTATGAACATAGAAACTTTGAACCGAGCCAATCCGCGCTTTTTGACCGAGAAACAGGTAGCGGACTTAATTTGTCAATCTGTTCGGACAATCCAAAAGTGGCGCATGACAGGTCATGGGCCTGCCTTTCACAAGTTCGGGCAATCCGTCCGGTATCACCAAACGGATGTCCTGGCGTGGGTGGAGGCGCGGCGTAGGGCGCACACCTCTCAATGACCCGGCCCGCAAAGAAAAGCCGCGATACCGCAAGGGCGCACCGCTCAAGACTACGCGCCACCCCATTCTCAGCGAATGGCCGCGCCGGTTGTTGGGGGAGTGACCACGTTCAAGTCTCAGTTCCGGAGGGACTAACGCAGAGCGCAGAGACAGGAGGGCTTTTCGCTGCGGTTGCTGCAAGGCGCCAACTACTGCTGTTTACAGCCCCTGACATTGCATCTCCGCCGACCACCGCCGCCCTTCGCTTCGTTGAAGCCGGAGCGCGCTTAGACAGTCTGAAGCTTTCTTGCCTGGAGCACTGCGCGGGTGCGGCGGGCGCCAGCCCGCGTGGGCGCGCGCGGTGATACCGCAAAAAGGGGGGTCTTTGTAACACCCCCCTCTAGAAATACAGATATAGGAAAAAGATAAATGAAATTAATAAGAAAAGGATTTGATGGCCTTGATATCGCCTTCCCTTTGGTGGTGAACGATGTGGTCGTGGCTAAGCTGCTCGAAGCCCAAGAGCAAAGCAAACTGGCCCAGCAGGACGTGGGGACTTTCAAGCACAATGGGGTGACCATGGTGGTCTCGCAGACAGGTGCACGCGGGGGATATACCTATCGGTGCAGCACGGAAATGGGTACGCCTATGGGTGAAACTTGGTTCTTTAAGCATCCGCGTGACAACGGTGATGAATGGGGTGTTCGGGTCTCCTGCGGTGCGCTTCCGCTTGCATTGTACGGCCTGCAACAGGTCCGCGCTGACGTTGAGAATAAGTTGGAACGGTTAGAGCTAAACTACGAACCCGGTTCTGAGAGCATCGGGCGTGTCGATTTTGCCTTCGATTTCTTCGTCCCGGACCTGCGGCCTCAGAGAGACCATTTTGTGACGCACTCCCGTACCAAAGTGCGCGAACATGCGGACCAATCTATATCTGTGGATGGCAAGTCGGGTCGAGTTGAGACGATCACAGTCGGTAAGAACCCAGGCCGGCAAGTGATCCTCTATGACAAACGGGCAGAGATCATCGCTAAGAAAAAGCCGTATTGGCTGAACATTTGGAACGATGCGATGCAGAGGGCCGGATACGCACCGCTTGTGATTGAAGATCGTGCGCAAAGTGAAGTGTGGCGGATTGAGGTGCGGGCGTTCAAGCGACACCTGAAAGACCGTTGGGGTGTTACCACCTGGGGCAACCTCAAAGCTCGATTGCCTGAGATTTTAGAGACGGCGTTCGATGAGGTGCGGTTCACACTCCCGACATCTGACACAAACCGCTCCCGTTGGCCCGACCATCCGATCTGGATCGCAGCGCGTACCGCGCTGGATGACGACTTTGACGATCTGGGAAGCATGGCCGATCCCGACGACATTCGCGAGATTTGCAGGGCAGTGACCGATGAAACACTCCTTGCCCAAGTCTCTGGCTGTATGGTCGCGCGCGCGGGTTTACACGGGGTAGGTGCAGATCAGCTACAAGCCTTCATCGCAGGTACAGCCGACCACATCAGGCGTGAGATTGACCGCCACCCTGAACGCGCCACCCAGAAGCTGGAGACCGCTAGGGCGAAGTATGGTATCACTGGTTGACTAACCGGAACACCATTTGTCTCATTCTCACGGCGCAACCATATTGCTTCATGAGATAATTTTTTAATCGGCACCACAATAACTATTCTTCGGAAGTATGGAAGCCAAAACCAATGGCGAGCATTATCCGAACCGAGGATTTTTGCTTAGGCTAAGGATTAGCCTATAGGTCTATCAGGCCAGTCCAGCTTTGCAGGGCCATTTGTATAACTAAAATTAGGTACTGTCTGATCTAAAAGGATAAAACTTACGAATTCTGCGCGTGAAATTTGATAAGCGAGCTTTGCATTTTTATGCTGATGACTATGGATTATCCACAAATTCTTTTGCGCCTCTCTCTCTGGCTCTTTCCATTGGTTGAAGTCGAAAACGATAGTCTGATCAATCCAGGCCCACTCCGCAAGAAGTCCATGATAAGGTGCACGCTTCGCGAGTACTTCAATATCCTTTACGCTGCGTTCTGATGTTATCGGCCCCCAATTATAAGAGAAACGGTTCTCATCTTTTTTTCGGCGCGTACCATCTATTACCCAGATTATCCGCTTGTAGAAAGAGGTTCGTTTTTTGATTTCTTGAAGTTTAATTGGGGAATGCTGAAACTCAATGACTAGCCCGCTCGGTGTGGTCAAGTCGGCTATATGGCGCTCTCCATTTTCGTCTTTATGAACAGTTTCTTGCCAACCGATTGGAAACTCATTCTTCCATTTGCGGTGCCAGCGTGTCTCTGGCTCCCACCAATGATCACAATGCTGACGTCCCTTGTGAGCCCAGTGATTAACCCTCTTTGGTCCGCAACGTGCAATCATTTCAGCATCGCAAGCTGGACAGTTTCCACGTGCTCTTCGTGTCGCTTGGATTCTTTCTTGGCCGGATCGTGCATACTTCATTCGCAAGAAATGGTTGTCTTAGTGATATGACACAAGACCTCTAACGCATTTAGTGGTGGTAGATTTGAAGTTCGATATGACCAAGCTTGGTATTTGCCATGAGGCATGGATTATTTCAGCGAGAAATTCCCAGAATAGGCGCGCGTTGTCAGTGGTTGATATTGGTATTCAGCGAGATAACAGCACGGCGCGCTCGGGGCGCTAAGATCTGAGAACGTGACGCTCGCCAGTGTTGCGGCTGCACCACTTTTTCAGCTCGAATGTCACTTTGATATTTGTTAGACTTGCTACTTGCAGACATCTGGAGGGTGCGATGTTGAGGTGGGTCAGTCGAATATTAATCGTTAGCCTTATCGGATACATTGGACTCTTACTTTACGAATATAATCGCTTGGGCATTTTCAGTATGCCGGATCTACCGCATGGAGCCTACTACGTATCGTTCGATAGCGGACTACGCGGCATCGTTTTAAACGCTGATGTTCCTGAAACTTCCACCGGCAGTGGACCCAAGTTCTTACGTTCTTTGAGCGTTGAGAATCGCGATAGAAGGTACATAGGCATCTCCCAAAATGTGCCATCTTGGTTTGCCAATGCATGGTCCGTTTGCGAAGCGCCAACAGAGCAAGAGCGAGATAGCATTATGGAAAGCCTGCCAAATGATACACTTCACGAGTTAGGCAATGCTCGATTTGAAGCAGTATGCCAGATTGATGCTGACGGAGAATCTTTGCTGCGTGGAGTACTTTTCTCAGTTCCACGGCTATGACTAGTGCGGTCAAGGTGGTCCCGCGTGGCCTGTCCTCGAACTTCAACAGTAGTTTTCCGGTGTTCACCTGTCAGTATTCCAGGATCGCCATTTCAGGCCTGAGCGTTCCCCATCGACACGCCTGTGCCTGGAACGCAACACAAAAACTGCTTCCACAGCGCTTCCACAACAAAATGGACACGACATCGCCCAAGATGTCACTCGCCCTAAGTCTCTGACTTATATGTTAAAAGTGGTGAGCCGTACAGGATTCGAACCTGTGACCCGCTGATTAAAAGTCAGCTGCTCTACCAACTGAGCTAACGGCCCTCACTGGCGGGGTAGCTATCCGGCACTCCCGCAGTGGTCAACCCGGAATCATCACCTTTTTTGCCCATGGCTAGCAAAAGGTTCACGACAGGCGTATACGCCGCGCCATGCAGTCCACTTCTTTCCCTAATGGCCTGCCCTTCATGAAGATGCATGGGCTGGGCAATGACTTCGTCGTGATCGATGAACGCGCCACTGGT
>NZ_CEZFMW010000142.1:0-7990 GCF_982993085.1 Thalassobacter sp.
AAGGTTGTGTTAATCAATTCGCAACGAGGCCGATATGAACTTCTTCACTTCCCTTGCCCAACTGCGCCACGGATTTGGCGGTGGCGCCAAACCACCAGCGCCTGACGCTTTTGACGAGTTGGCGCACGACATCGCCCCAAGCTTTAAAGCAACCTTCGATCAGGACCCGCCTGCCCCAATTTTGGACGACGCGGCCATCATGGCACGCGCGGCCCTGGCCGCAGGTCATGTCGCCCGGGCTGCTGAGGTTGAATACACAAAACACTCCGCCTCCCCGGCGGACTGGCCCTCAATCAATACCGCAAGAGACTTGGACGTGGAAATGGCCGACGAAGACCCCGAAACAGAGCTAGATGCCGAACTGTGGAACCACGCCTTTCCCGAGCCCCCTGCGATGGACACTGGCCTTGAGGTTTTGTTCACCACCGACGGCCCGGCCCCCGTCCGCGTTATCGAAGGCTTTGACCCCGAAGTTGAGGCGCTTGAGATTGAAATCCAACGCGAACCCGGAGACGATCGGCCCGTAGCGGGCACCGATTTAGCATGGTACTTGGATGATGACGGTTCTTATGGCGCCTCGATCACTTTGCGTCTTGGCGCAACCGATACAGCCCCTGCCGCCAGCACGATCCTGCGGCTTAGTGGTGCGGATGACATCGAACTTGAGAAAGTATCCATAAAGGTTACGAACCCAACGGCCTAACGCGCTTTGCCCCGGATGGACTTGTTTACCATCCGGCTAAAACCTTTCTCGCGTTTGCGCCGTTGCGCGACGCTTTCGGAGTTCACGCGATCCTCGGCAACCAGCTTTTGCCAACGCGCGAGGCGCTCGGGCTCAATCGCACCCGCCGCGATGCCCGCCTGCACCTTGCAACCCGGCTCACCGCCGTGGGCACAGTCGCGGAATTTGCATTGGCTCGCGATCTCCTCCAGGTCCGAAAAGACCTCACCCACGCCGCTGGCGGCCTCGGTCAACTGCAACTCACGCATGCCCGGCGTATCCAGAATGGCAGGTCCGCCCGGCACAAAGAACAACTGACGCCGCGTTGTCGTATGCCGCCCCCGCGCATCGTCCGTACGAATGTCGCCAGTCGCCACGCTTAGGTTGCCAATAGCATTGGTTAGCGTTGACTTACCCACGCCTGACATACCCAAAAACCCGACAGTCTGCCCGGGCCTACACCATGGCGCAAGCACGGTACGGACCTCATCCCCTTTGGCGTTAACCGCGATCACCGCAGCATCTGTCATACTTTGGGTTTGCGCCACGTACTCTTCCCAATCGGGCGCTTGATCCTTTTTGGTCAGGACGACGACCGGCGTCACCCCAGCGTCCAGAACCACCGCAAGGAACCGTTCCAACCGGGCGACATTGAAATCCGCATTGCAAGAGGAAACGATGAACGCTGTATCCAGATTGGCCGCAATCATCTGCACATCGCGTCCCGGGCCAGCCGCGCGTCGCTTGATCTCGGTGGCGCGGGTCAACACGCGGCTTGCGGTGGGCAGATCCTGGTTGAGCATCAGCCAATCACCAACGGTCGTGGCCGCAACCCACGGAAGGCTTTGATCGATCCCATCACCCACAACATGGATCGAGCTTCGATGTACCTCTGTCACTCGCACGGGCGGATGCGCTAGCAGCTCATCTGCATCGACCTGATTGGCAAAGAACGCCCACCATCCAAGCGCGGCTAGCGGCGACGCCACCGTCGCCTCCGTCTTTCCAAGAAATTCACCGTAGTCACGGACCATTACGCACCCTCTCGCCTGCCTGAGCTTAATACGCTAAGACGCGCCCATGACCCAGATCAAATCCCTCTTCGTGACCCGCCTTTACCAATCATCGCTCACCACCTTTGGCGATGCCATCGACCCAGAAGAATTTTTGGATAGCTGCATCTCGATCGCCGAGGACGACGAAGCCGGCCAAGAATGGTGCGAAGCCAACGGATACGCCGGTTACACCAGCTATGCCTCGCTCAGCGATTTGCCGTGGCGGTTCCCGATTTTTACCGATGTGGTCAAAGCCTTGGACAAACACGTCGCGGAGTTTGCCAAGGATCTGGCGTTTGATCTTGGCGACAAGAAGCTGGTGCTAGAGGATATCTGGATCAACATCCTGCCGGAAGGTGGCATCCACACAAGCCACATCCATCCCCATTCTGTGATTTCTGGCACGACCTACGTGCAGATGCCCCAAGGCACATCTGCCCTCAAGCTAGAGGACCCGCGGTCGCAAATGATGATGGCCGCCCCTATCAGGGCAAAAGACGCGCCCGAACAGCTGCGGACCTTTGTCTACGCCAAACCCGAAGTGGGTGAGCTGTTATTGTGGGAAAGCTGGCTTCGACACGAGGTCCCGATGAACATGGCTGAAGAGGAACGCATCAGCGTCTCGTTCAACTATAAATGGGAATGATGCCAAAACACTAACCATGTTTTAACGCGCACTGGCCATTGTTTTGACACGGCACTGTCCGAAGGACCTGTGTTAAAGCAAATGGCGGCAGAAGGCGCATTACCATGGCAAACATATCCGTAGAGACGCTCATCTCGGTGATTGTTTTCGCCCTGTGTCTTATCGCCTTTGCGCTACTGGCCGGCGTTTTTCGACGCGCCGCGCGTCTTTTTCGCCGTAAAAAACGTTGGGTCATCCTGGATGGCTCGAACGTGATGCATTGGCGCGAAGGCAAGCCGGAAATCCAGACTGTCATTGCCGTTGTCCGCTACCTCGAAAAACGAGGGTATATGCCGGGTGTCGTTTTCGATGCCAATGCAGGCTACCTTCTGATGGGGAAATACCAACACGACCGCGCCCTTGCACAGTTGCTGCGCCTGCCGGAAGCGCGGGTCATGGTCGTTCCCAAAGGCACCCCCGCTGACCCTGCAATCCTGAAGGCCGCACGAGATTATGGCGCGCCCGTCGTCACAAACGACCGATTCAAGGATTGGGCCAAAGACTTCCCGGAAGTGAAAACTGACGGTCATCTCATCACAGGGCGAATAGAACCCAAGCGCGTCGTTCTTGACCTACCCTAAAAGAAAAACCCCCACCGATTTCTCGGCGGGGGTTTTTTATTTGATACCGGGGTGGCGCCAACAGACGCCACGATCGAGGCTTACCAATCTTCGCGAACAACGGTCCGTGTTTTAATTGGCAGTTTCATCGCAGCAAGGCGCAGAGCCTCACGTGCAACGTCCTCGGATACACCGTCGATCTCGAACATCACACGGCCGGGCTTAACTTTGCACGCCCAGTAATCCACGGAACCTTTACCTTTACCCATCCGTACTTCGACTGGCTTGGAGGTCACGGGCAGATCGGGGAAGATCCGGATCCAGACACGGCCTTGACGTTTCATGTGACGCGTCATGGCACGACGAGCAGCTTCGATCTGGCGCGCAGTAATACGCTCAGGCTGAAGAGCCTTCAGACCGTATGTGCCGAAGTTCAGATCAGATCCGCCTTTTGCCTCACCGCGGATGCGGCCTTTGTGCATTTTGCGGAATTTAGTACGCTTTGGTTGAAGCATCTGTCTCTCTCCCTAGCGACGACCGCCACCTGCACCGCGAGGTGCTGGGCCGTCTTGGAGTTCCTGGGCCTTACGGTCACGTGCCGCAGGATCGTGCTCCATGATCTCACCTTTGAAGATCCAGACCTTGATCCCGATGATCCCGTAAGCAGTGGAACCTTCGGCGTGTGCGTAATCGATGTCCGCACGCAGTGTGTGCAAGGGCACACGGCCCTCACGGTACCATTCGGTCCGTGCGATTTCGGCACCACCGAGACGGCCCGCAACGTTCACACGAATGCCGAGGGCACCCATACGCATTGCGTTCTGTACGGCGCGCTTCATGGCACGACGGAAGGACACACGACGCTCGAGCTGCTGCGCGATGCTTTCGGCCACGAGGGCAGCGTCAAGCTCGGGCTTGCGCACTTCAACAACGTTGAGGTGCAGCTCGCTGTCGGTCATCGCAGCAAGTTTGCGACGCAGGGTTTCGATGTCTGCGCCTTTCTTGCCGATGATGACGCCAGGGCGCGCAGTGTGCACGGTAACGCGGCACTTTTTGTGAGGACGTTCGATGATGACGCGGCTGATGCCGGCCTGAACGCACTCTTTTTCGATGAACGCACGGATCGCGAGATCCTCAAGAAGCAGATCACCATAGTCTTTGGTGTCGGCGTACCAGCGGCTGTCCCAAGTGCGGTTCACCTGCAGGCGCATGCCAATCGGATTAACCTTCTGACCCATTATGCTTGCTCCTCGACTTGACGGACGACGATTGTCAGCTCTGCGAAGGGCTTAACGATCTTGCCGAAACGACCACGTGCCCGCGGACGACCGCGCTTCATGGTCAGGTTCTTGCCGACATAGGCTTCCGCCACGATCAGCTCATCGACATCCAGGTTGTGGTTGTTTTCACCGTTCGCGATAGCGGACTGAAGGCATTTCTTCACGTCAATCGCGATACGCTTTTTGGAGAAAGTGAGGTCGGACAGAGCCTTGTCCACTTTCTTGCCACGGATCAGACCAGCGACGAGGTTCAGCTTCTGGGGAGAAGTACGCAGCATGCGGACTTTCGCCATAGCCTCATTGTCGGCCACGCGGCGGGCGTTTTTTTCCTTACCCATGGCTTACTTCCTCTTTGCTTTTTTATCGGCGGCATGACCGTAGTAGGTACGCGTCGGCGAGTATTCCCCGAACTTCTGGCCGATCATCTCTTCGGTGATGTTCACGGGCACGTGCTTGTGGCCGTTATACACACCAAAGGTAAGGCCCACGAACTGGGGCAGAATTGTAGAGCGGCGCGACCAAATTTTGATCACGTCGTTCAGACGACCGCTGTCGCGGGCTTTCTCGGCCTTTTTGAGGACATAAGCGTCGACAAAAGGACCCTTCCAAACAGAGCGAGACATGGATTACCGCCCCTTCTTCTTGGCGTGCCGCGAGCGGATGATCAGCTTGCTGGACGCTTTGTTTTTGTTACGGGTACGAGCACCTTTGGTGGGCTTACCCCATGGTGTCACTGGGTGACGACCACCGGATGTCCGACCTTCACCACCGCCGTGGGGGTGATCGATCGGGTTCATGACCACACCACGCACAGAGGGACGGATGCCCTTGTGACGGTTGCGACCAGCCTTACCGAAGTTCTGGTTGGAGTTATCGGGGTTCGAGACCGCACCAACCGTGGCCATGCACTCCTGACGGACGAGACGCAACTCGCCGGAGGACAAACGGATCTGAGCGTAGGAACCATCACGACCAACGAATTGGGCGTAGGTACCAGCGGCACGGGCGATCTGGCCGCCTTTACCTGGCTTCAGCTCAACGTTGTGCACGATCGTACCGATGGGCATGCCGGAGAAGGGCATCGCGTTACCAGGTTTGATGTCGGCCTTTGCGGACGAAACAACCTGATCGCCAATGCTCAGACGCTGAGGGGCCAAGATGTAGGCTTGCTCATTATCGGCATACCGTACGAGCGCGATGAACGCAGTCCGGTTGGGGTCATACTCGATGCGTTCGACCGTGGCCGTTACATCCATTTTTGTACGTTTGAAATCGACGATACGATAGAGACGCTTGGCGCCCCCGCCTTTGCGGCGCATCGTGATCCGTCCGGTGTTGTTGCGGCCACCATTTTTGGTGAGGCCTTGGGTCAGCGCCTTTACAGGGCGACCTTTCCACAGCTCCGAACGGTCGATCAGAACCAGCCCGCGCTGGCCCGGCGTCGTCGGCTTATACGACTTTAGTGCCATGTTTACTGTCTTCCGTTGTCTGGGCGAGAGCCTGCGCTCCCGCTATGTAAAGCCCCCCGGAGGTGGCCGGCGAATACGAAATTTAGCACAATTGAGAGTGCTCTATTCCGGGTCATTTTGATGCACAGTTACACACCCGTCCGACCAAACGCACAGCCCCGGACGAATCCGGGGCGTGTTGCGATGGTGTCTGTTAGGAGCATTGCGCGATGGGGTCAAGCGCCTGGGGCCCCAAAACCCACTAAACGGCAAGCATAGTGGGCTAGCGTTGGCAAGCATCGGCACGAGTGTACTCCGGCGTTACGCTGCATTGCGCCCTGCCCCGGTCTTTCCTGGATGATATGCTAGGCCGGTGGGAAGTCAGACGTTGACGCATGGGCTCCTCCACATAACGCCACATAAGGTAACCGGCGCCAACCGTACAAGCCAACGTCACAGGCCACCAGATGAGCGGCACAGCATTGTCGGGATAACCCCCAATCCGCTCGATCACCTTGAACAGCGTGATCGCGACAAGTGCATGAACCATATAAACCGAATAGCTAATCGTACCGAGAAAGATCATCCAATTGGGCGGCTGGAACTGCCCGACAAACAACAGCCCAACCAACGCAGTTCCAGCGAGTACAAAGGCCCAGTCCTGACCGGTCAACAGGCACACCACCATCACCCCAATGATTGCGCCGAGCCACAGTAGTGACACCGCCGAAGACAACCGATGCGCTTCACTCAAACAGCGGCAAACGATGATCCCTAAAAGGAACTCAGGTAACACTCGCAGGACAGAGAAATTATAGGTAAGGCTGGTCAGCTTTTGACCTCTTACGTTGGTTGGGAAAAGGTGCTCAGGCGCAAGTTCAACCGCGACAACAACGGCAAGGAACACCCCCGCGCCAACGCCAGCCAAAACTTTTCGCGGCCAGAACAGACATGGGTAAGCCAAAATTGGGAACAACACATAGGCGGCGATCTCCGCGCTAATCGACCAGGATGGGTAATTCAGGGTCAATTCCTCTAACACCCCAAAGCCGTGCAGCGCAAAAAGATTGGCGAAAAGGACCGTGCTGAAGTCATATTCGGGCGCACGGCCCAGTCCGACCGCCGCACCGCCGTACAAAATGGCCACCGCCATAATCAGGCTCACGAGGTGCACAGGGTACAACCGCGCAAAACGCTTCCACAAAAACAAACCCCATGAAAACTGCTTGTCCGCCAATGCAGCGCCGTAAACATGGAAAATAACGGCGCCCGACAGAATAAAGAACAAATCCACCGCAAGGTAGCCATTGGCGACAAGAGCCCCGCCGATTGATGTCTCAAAACGCTGATCGAAGTGAAAAAGGACCACCCATACGCACGCAAACGCACGCAGGGCGGTCCAAGCTGAAATATCTTGATGCAAATGGCCAGCAGACCTGAGAGGGCCCGCGCCTTGTGAGGAGTTGGAAAATTCCGAAGCGGGAGAAATGGTCATACTCAGCCTTATTTTTCAAATGCATGCTCGGCCCAACTTCGCCAAAATAGGCTAGCCGATATAGCTGTTTTGCGGCGTGATACTTAATAATTCGTTATTGAAAACAGCAAGATACGTGCCAAAAAAGTTGATTTAACTTAAGACACATTAACCCAGAGAGCCACCTGACCACGGAGTGGGCTGCTAACTCAGGCGCTCATAAGGTTTTTTGCAAAACGCACAGTCCGTAATAGCGATTCAGAAAGATGAAGATGCGCCGCAAACAATCGTTTTAGACCGCAATAAAACCGCGAATATGGCGAGGGACAGGGACTATATTAGCGCAAAACACCCGTTTCTCGCCATTCATTCACTCTTAGCAACATCGCCCCAAGAAGCGATCATCCAATCACAGAAAAACCCCGGCCACTTTCGTAGCCGGGGTTTCTGATTCTAGCGAAGCTCGAAAGCTTACAGGCCAGTGCTTACGTCGATTGTGTTGCCCTCTTCGAGCGTCACGTAGGCTTTCTTAACGTCCTTACGCTTGCCGAGCTGACCCCGGAAACGTTTGACCTTACCTTTAGTGATCGTCGTGTTGACCGCTTTGACCTTCACACCAAAGAGGCTTTCAACGGCTTCTTTGATCGCTGGTTTGTTCGCATCAATGGCAACTTCAAACACGACAGCACCGTTCTCAGAAGCCATAGTGGCCTTCTCGGTGATGATCGGCTTGCGCACCACATCGTAGTGTTTTGCTTCCGTGCTCA
>NZ_CEZFMW010000143.1:0-7711 GCF_982993085.1 Thalassobacter sp.
CGAAAGAACTGGGGAAATCGGCCATGGTCAATCCTTCGAATGTGTCGCGATTAACTGGGCTTAGCATTCAAGGTTTGGGGTCCGCAAGGGCGCGCGCTACTGTCCGTTGTGTGCGTCAGTGCGCCCGGCACAGCCCCATTGAAAATTGGTCGCAACTCGCACTATATTAAGGTCATGGAGAAAACAGACATCAAAATGGCCCCTGAGGCGCTAACACGCGGAGCAGACTGGCTTTCGGGCGCAGGGCTTCGGCCAACGCGCCAACGCGTGCTTTTGGCTGGTATTCTGGTGGGTGACGGAGCGGATCGCCATGTCACCGCGGAATGGCTGCATGACGCGGCGGGCCGTGTGGGTGATAAGGTTTCGCTCGCGACGGTTTACAACACGCTGCGGGCTTTCTCTGATGCTGGCTTGGTGCAGGAAATCACCGTGGACGGCACCGGCTCTTACTTTGATACGCGCACCGAAGATCACCCGCATTTCTATTGGGAGGGGAGCAATTCCCTCACGGACGCCAGTGCGGATGAATTGCAGATCGCGCGGCTGCCATCGCCTCCCGAAGGCATGGAGATCGCAAAGGTCGATGTCGTCATTCGGTTACGCCCCAAAGCGAACTAACCGCTTGGGGTCATGTAGGCGATTTGTGCGCCGAACGGATCTTTTAGAATTGTCATGCGTCCAACACCCGACACCTCAAAGGGTGGTTGGATGATTGTCGCACCGGCGGCTTCTGCCTCAGCGGCTACGGCATCTACGTCTTTCACCCCGATATAGCTGAGCCAATAGGGGTCAACGTCCTCCATCCCTTCGGGCATGCCCATGATGCCCGCCACCATTGTGTCGCCGATCCGCGCGACGTGGTAAGGGCCGGTGCCCATATCGACCTCTTCAACGGTCCAGCCCGCGGTTCGGTTGTAATACGCGGCTGCGGCATGGGGGTCCGAGGTCATTAATTCGGTCCAAAGGATCGTTCCGGGAATAAATGTCATGGCAATCTCCTAATGTGATGGGATTGTATCACATCTCGTGGCTTGAGTGTGGGCTTTGCGCGATGCAATGTGTGCACCTTGAGGGAGCGCACGACATGCCAGTCACAACTTGTATCTTTGACGCTTACGGAACGCTGTTTGACGTGGCTTCTGCCGCGCGCGAGGCCGCAGCGGAACCTGAATACACCATGATTGCGGACACGTGGCCAACCATCGCGAACGACTGGCGGTTAAAGCAGCTGCAATATACATGGTTGCGGGCCATCACGGGTGAGCACACGGATTTTTGGGAAATTACCGGCAACGGTTTGGACTGGGCGCTAGAACGCGCGGGCTTGGCCGGTGAAGCCGCGTTGCGCGAACGCCTCATGGCGCTTTACTGGGAGCTGTCCGCCTATCCGGAGGTACCCGTCATGTTGGATACCTTGACCTCAGCGGGTTTCAAGACCGGCATTCTGTCCAACGGCTCGCCGGAGATGCTGGCCGGGGCGGTTAAATCCGCCGGGATCGCGCGGCACTTGAACCATGTGCTAAGCGTGGAAAGCGTCGGCATCTTTAAGCCGGCGCAGGCGGTGTACGACATGGTCGGCACTGCGTTTGATTGCGCCCCGAATGAAGTGCTGTTTGTATCCTCCAACGGCTGGGATGTGGCGGGGGCAACCGGCTATGGGTTCAACACAGTGTGGGTGAACCGCGCCGCCGAACCCGTTGACCGCCTGCCGCATCGGCCTGCCCATGTGCTGGACGATCTGACCGCCATCCCCGACCTTGCAAGGACTTTCTAATCGTATGCCCGAATTCACAACATCAGATGGCTTGACCTTGCACTACACGGATGAGGGGGCTGGCACGCCGATCCTGTGTCTGGCCGGGCTGACGCGCAATGGTACCGATTTTGACTATGTTGCCCCCTATTTGGATGGCGCGCGTTTGATCCGCTTGGATTATCGCGGCCGGGGCAAAAGCGGCTGGGCCAAGGATTGGAGCACATATTCCATCCCGGTCGAGGCGCGCGATGTGCTTGAACTTTTGGATGAGCTTGCCTTGGACGAGGTGGCAATTTTGGGCACATCACGGGGCGGATTGATCGCCATGGCATTGGCCGCGACCGTGCCAGACAAATTATTGGGCGTCTGCCTGAACGACATCGGCCCCGAAATCGCCGAAAGCGGGTTGGAGGATATCCGTGACTACCTCGGCATTCCGCCCACCGCCAAAACGTATGAGGACGCAGTTAAGGTCCGCGCTAGCCTTTTGCCCGGGTTCGATGATGTCCCGGAAGAGCGTTGGCGGGAAGAGGTCGAGAAGCATTATGTCGAGACCGAAGAAGGCCTTGGCCTGAACTATGATCCAAGCCTACGCGATGCGATCATTGAGGCCGGTGCGCAGCCTATTCCCGACCTTTGGCCGCTGTTCGAGGCGCTGACGCCTTTGCCCTGTTGCCTGATCCGTGGGGCGAATTCCAATCTGCTCACGGCAGAAACCGCCGCTGAGATGCAGGCCCGCAATCCCGACATGATCTATGCCGAGGTGCCCAAACGCGGCCATGTGCCATTTTTGGATGAAGCTGAGGCGCTTGATGCCCTGAACGAATGGATGATGCTGCTATGAGCGACTTGACCATGATCCGCGCCGCAGCAGAGCGGCTGAAGGGCCATGCTCGCGTTACGCCACTTTTGAATTCGGGTTTCTTGGATGAGATCGCTGGCCGGCGTGTGTTCGTTAAGGTTGAGGCCTTGCAACATACCGGCAGCTTCAAGTTTCGCGGTGCGTGGTCGGCGGTTTCGGCCCTGTCAGAGGCCGAGCGTTCCAAGGGGATCTTGGCCTTTTCATCAGGGAACCATGCGCAGGGTGTAGCGATGGCGGCGCGCAGTCATGGGGTGCCTTGTGTCATCATTATGCCTGCGGACGCTCCGCGCGTGAAAATTGACAACACGCGTGCGCTGGGCGCTGAGGTAGTTCTGTATGACCGTGATACTGAGGATCGCGATGCGATTGGTGCGCGCCTAAAGGTTGAGCGCGGCATGACCCTCGTGAAGCCGTTTGATGAGCCGTTGGTCATCGCAGGCCAAGGCACCTGCGGGCTAGAGATTGCCACCCAAGTTGCCCAAGCCGGTGCCGCGCCCGAGGAGGTGTTGGTGTGTTGCGGTGGCGGGGGGCTGACCTCTGGCATCGCGCTGGCGCTAGAGGATGAGATGTCCGGTGTGACCGTCCGACCTGTGGAGCCTGAGTTTTTCGATGACGTTACCCGCAGTCTCGCGACAGGTACGATCCAGCGTAATGTGCGCAGCTCTGGCTCACTGTGTGATGCGATCATCACGCCGCAACCCGGCGACATCACCTTTCCGATCCTAAAACGATTGTGTGGCCCCGGCATCGTCGTGCCCGAGGATGATTGCTTGCGCGCGATGGCACTGGCGTGGGACCGGCTCAAGGTGGTGCTGGAACCCGGTGGCGCAATTGCGCTTGCCGCGGCCTTGTTCCACAGCGAAGGCGCGTCCGACATTGTGGCTGTCGTCTCTGGCGGGAACGTAGATCGGGACGTGTTTGTGAATGCGCTGGAGCGGTTTGGCTAGCGCGCGCTTGCTGGGCCGCTGACCTTTAGGCCCATCGCATAGATAGCCCCGGCAACAGCCATCAAAACCGCCGCGGCCATAAATGGTGCGCCCGGTAAAAAGATTGGCGTCGTGGGCGCAGTGAACTGCCAAAACACTTGGGTAAACACCAAGGGCGCCACGATCATTCCGATTGCGTTGATCGAAGACATAACCCCCTGCAATTCACCCTGTTGGTTGTCAGCGGCTCGTTGCGACATCACCGATTGCAGGGCAGGTGCTACAACCGCGCCGAGGGCAGACAATGGGGTCAGCGCGAGCAGAACCCAACCGCTGCCGATGAATGTGATGACCGAAAGCATCACGGCATTGTACCAAAGGAACACATAAACGGTGCGCATTTCGCCCAATCGGGCGATGATCACGCGGATCAGCCCGCCTTGGACCACCGCCATTGATATGCCGTAGCAGGCCAATGAAATGCCCACCATACGCGGCCCCCAATCGAACGCGGCGCTGGTGTAATAGGCCCAGACCGCTGGGTAGACCATGTTCGCGATCTGATAGAAAAAGTAGCATGCCAGCAAAATGCCGACGCCCGGGATAGCCGTGACGTATTTGAGCGCGCCAAAGGGGTTCGCGCGTTTGATTTGAAACGGACGGCGGGTGCGATCGGTCACGGTTTCGGGCAGGATGAACAGCCCAAATAGGAAGTTCGCACCCGCGAGGATCGCAGCAGCGACGAATGGCGCACGGGGACCCAGTTCTGCCAACAGACCACCAAGAACCGGCCCCAGAATAAAGCCAATCCCAAAACACGCCGAGATCAGGCCAAAGTTCGCGCTTTTCTTTTCCGGGGCTGAGATATCGGCCATGTAGGCAATCGCCGTTGCGTGTGTGGCGGCGGCAATTCCGCCGATGATCCGCCCGATCAGCAACCAGCCCAACGTGCCTGCCAGCGCCATAATCACATAGTCTAGGCACAATACTGCGGTTGAGATTAACAGCACCGGACGCCTGCCAAACCTGTCCGACAGAGACCCAATTGTGGGCGAAAACAGAAATTGCATCACGGCATAAACGGCCGATAAAAGGCCACCCCAAAGGGCGGCTTTGGCTACATCTGATGCGCCAACCTCCATCAGCAGATCGGGCATGACTGGTAGGATCAGGCCAATGCCCATGGCGTCCAAAACGACCGTCACAAGGATGAAGTATACCGGGGCCTTAGCGGATGCGGCGGGTTTGGTCATGGTCGAATACTGCCCTTGTCGCGGGCAAGTGCGTTCCGCGTGTTTCGGCTTTTGTGTCAATGCAGCCTTACACCTCAATAGCAGTTTCACGCAAGTGGCGGGCATGGCGGAAAAAGTTGGTCAATTCGACACTCAGGCGTCGCTAAAGGGCAATCTAGCGGCTAGGGACATGCCAACGTGCGAGAAAAGAAAAGGAGCCTTGTGATGGCAAAAATCAAAGCCGCTGTGTGCCACGAATTCGGCACCTCCCTTCAGGTCCAAGAAGTAGATTTACGCGCCGCTGGAGCGGACGAAGTCGAAGTCACGCTTGAGGCCTGTGCAATCTGTTTTTCGGACATTTCATACATGGATGGCGGCTGGGGCGGGACGCTTCCGGCGGTTTTTGGGCATGAAGCGGCAGGTCGCATTACGGCCCTTGGTGCAAATGTACGCGGCTACGAAATGGGGCAGGCGGTGCTGGTCACGCTTATTCGGTCATGCGGAACCTGTGCATCCTGTGCCTCGGGCGTGCCGGTCCAATGCGCTGATCCGGAGGCGTCTGAGCCGCTTAGCCTCGAAGGGGCACCCTTGCACGCGGCGATGAATTGCGGGGCCTTTGCGGAAAAGGTTGTTGTGCATCCCTCACAACTTGCGGCCATTCCTGATGATATGCCTATGGATGCCGCTAGTTTGCTGTCATGCGGTGTTGTCACGGGGTTGGGCGCGGTTGTGAACACCGCGCAGGTGCGCCCCGGTCAAGTCGTGGTGGTTATTGGGGCAGGCGGTGTTGGATTGAATGCGATCCAAGGCGCGCGGATTAGTGGGGCATCACGGATCGTGGCCGTGGATATGACAGAGGAAAAGCTGGCTGATGCGCGGGAATTTGGTGCAACTGATGGCATCCTCGCGACGGACCCGGCGCCGTGGGATCGGTTGGCAGAGTTGACAGGCGGGCGGATGGCGGATGCGGTCTTTGTGACGGTCGGCGCGATCCCGGCTTATGATGCGGCGCCCAAATACCTCGCGCGGAGCGGTGGTGTTTACATGGTTGGCATGCCTCACGAAGGCGAAGTCATGACGATTGAACCGGGCAATATCGCGGCTTCTGGCCAATCGTTGGTGGGCACCAAAATGGGGGATGTCGTGCTTGCGCGCGATATTCCTTGGCTCATCGAGATGTATAACCAAGGACGTTTGAAGCTGGATGAATTGGTGTCGGGCCGCTACGCTTTGGAAGATGTCAATGCTGCCATTGCCGATACCAAGGCCGGAGCGGCCCGTCGGAATGTGATTGTTTTCAAATGAAACTAGCTGAGCTTGAGATTTTTGTCGTGGCACCGCCCGCTCCGGGTTGGGGTGGGCAATATTGGATATTCCCCAAGCTGACGACGGCCTGCGGGATTGTGGGGTATGGTGAATGCTACGCCTCAACCGTTGGGCCAGAGGTCATGCGCGCCGTGATCGAGGATGTGTTCGCGCGGCACATGCAGGGCGAAAGCCCTGAAAACCTCGAAAAAATGTTCCGTCGGGTCTATTCTAGCGGTTTTACGCAGCGGCCCGATCCCACGGTTATGGGGGCGTTTGCCGGGCTTGAAATCGCCTGCTGGGACATTCTGGGTAAGGCGCGGGATCGGCCGGTTTGGGCGTTGCTGGGCGGTAAGATGAACGACCGCCTGCGCGCCTACACCTATCTTTATCCGCAGCCGGGACAGGCTTTGCCAGAATTCTGGACATCGCCTGAAATGGCGGCTGAGGCGGCCATCGCGATGGTTGATCTGGGCTATACAGCGGTCAAGTTTGACCCCGCTGGCCCCTACACCATGCGCGGCGGCCATATGCCCGCGATGTCCGATATCTCGATGTCGGTGGCCTTTTGCAAAGCCATACGAGAGGCTGTTGGTGACCGAGCCGATCTATTGTTCGGCACACACGGACAGTTCAGTGTTGCGGGCGCGATCCGCTTAGGCCAAGCGATTGAGCCCTATAGCCCGTTGTGGTTCGAAGAACCCATCCCGCCGGATGCGCCGCTTGATATGGCCCGCGTGGCACAGTCGGTGCGCATCCCGGTGGCCACTGGCGAGCGGTTGTGCACCAAGTCCGAGTTTGCGACGCTCCTTCGCGCGGGTGCTGTTGAGATTTTGCAACCTGCGTTGGGACGTTTGGGCGGTATCCTTGAGGCCAAGAAGCTTGCGGCCATCGCCGAAGTCTTTACGGCACAGATGGCGCCGCATTTGTACGCAGGGCCGGTTGAATGGGCTGCGAACGTGCATCTGGGCGTTTCGATCCCAAACCTTCTGATGGTCGAGAGCATCGATACGCCGTTCCACAACGCGTTGATCAAGAACACCGTAAAGGTTGAAGGCGGGTTTGTGCCTGCGCCCCAAGCCCCCGGTCTGGGCATCGATTTTGACGAAGATCTTGCGCGGGCACATCCGTGGAAGGGTACGGGCCTGCATCTGAACATGCAGGACGAACCATGTGACTACGCCAATGGCAACAGCTTTGCGGGCGGCGCGCCGGTTAAGGAGTGATCCCTAGCGCGCCTGCTCGTGCTCAAGCCGCTTGCGGGCGATCAGCTCGTGTTTGTCGGCCTCGGTCTGATCCTTAAGGCAGGTCAGTACAAAGGTTAGATGGGCTTCGACGGCGGCTTGGGCAGCGTCTGGATTGCGGGCCTGAAGCCCATCGTTGATGGCGCGGTGTTGATCCAACAACAGTTCGCGCGTGGCGCGCTGTTTGAACATCACGGTGCGATTGTAGAACACGCCTTCACGTAGCAAATCCATCATCGAGCGCATCATATGCAGCATGATGACGTTATGGCTTGCCTCAATAATCGCGAGGTGGAATTCCGCATCAAGGGTGGCTTCGTCGGTTGGATTGCGCTTGGTGTGGGCGGCTTCCATCTTTTTGAAAACGGTATCAACCACGGCCAAAT
>NZ_CEZFMW010000144.1:0-7662 GCF_982993085.1 Thalassobacter sp.
CAGCGCCCAGTTCAGGTGCAGCACTTTGCGCAGACCCGATGGGACCTGCGCGACATTGTACTCCAGATAACTCACGCCCGGGTCCGCCCCGATGAGCTTGGACCTGTCGGACGCAGCGGCAGCGCGTTTTGCATTTCTTCAATTTCGCGCTGCTGATCGGAGGGGTAGGCATCCAATGGCGGAAGCCCGCCATGCAATGCCTGCAACATGATGTCCCGCGCCACGGGAGCAGCCGCAGATGATCCGCCACCGCCATGCTCGACCACCACTGAAATCGCGTATTTCGGGGCGTCAAAGGGTGCAAAGCCTACATACAAGGCGTGGTCGCGCCGGTTCCATGGCAGGTCGGCGTTGCGGAACACGCCGCGCGCGCGTTCGGCCGGGGTGATGTTACGGACTTGGCTGGTACCGGTCTTGCCGGCCCACTTGTGTTCCTCAGTCATGATGCGGCTTGCGCGCGCGGTCCCGCGGCGGCCATTGTTGACGTCATACATCGCCTCACGCACCCACCGTAGGTGAAGCGGGTTCAGCCCCATGTCGGGGCCGTTTTCGATCGGCTGCTCAACGCCATCGATGGATTTCACCATGCGGGGCATGATCGTGCGCCCCGTGGCCAGCCGCGCGGTCATAACCGCCAGTTGGAGTGGCGATGACAGCACAAAGCCCTGACCGATTGAGGCGTTGACCGTGTCACCGATCACCCATTCTTCGCCGCGGTTGGCGAATTTCCAGTCTTTGTTTGGGATCAGCCCGCTTGAGATGGAGGTCATATCCACGTCATGCGCCACGCCCAGGCCCAACTTGCGCGCCATTTCTGCGATTTTCTCAATCCCGACCCGCATTGAGATGTCGTAGTAATAGACATCACAACTCTCCACGAGGGATTTTTTCAGGTCAACGGGCCCATGTCCTGCACGTTTCCAGCAGTGCGCCCGCCTGCCGCCCACGCGTAGCACGCCGTTACATTGTATGCGTTCCTCGGGCGTGATCAAACCGGCCTCAAGGGCGGCCAAAAGGGTGACCATCTTAAAGGTCGAACCCGGTGGATACAGACCCTGAGCGATCTTGTTGTGCAGGGGGCGGTGATCATTGTCGCGCAACAAATCAAAATCGCTTTGGCTGATGCCATCGACGAACTTGTTGGGGTCATAACTGGGCGAGGACACGGCGGCGACCAAGTCGCCTGTCTCCACATCCATCACAACGGCGCTGGCGCTTTCGTTACCCAGCCGGGCTTGGACATAGTTTTGTAAGTTGGCGTCCATGGTCATCTGCACGCTTGCGCCGCGCTGACCTTCCTCGCGTCCCAACTCACGCATCACGCGACCCAAGGCGTTGACCTCGATACGGCGGGATCCGGCTTTGCCGCGCAAAATGTCCTCTAGCTTGGCCTCTGCTCCGAACTTGCCGATCTTGAACTGGGGCATTTGTAGCAGCGGGTCGCGGTCTTCTTGGTTGGCCAGATCTCGCTCCGTCACGCGGCCCACGTAGCCGACGGTATGGGCGAAATCCGCACCAAGAGGATAGCGGCGCAGCAGGCCCACTTCGGGGTAAAGACCGGGCAACGCCGGGGTATTCACCGCAACGATCGAGAATTCTTTCCACGTCAAACCATCCGCCAGCGTCACAGGCACAAAGGGCGACCGACGGCGCATTTCGCGCAATGCTCGCTGCAATTGCCCCTCATCCAGTGGGATCAAGGCGCGCAATTGTTCGATTGTCGCTTCAACGTCATCCGTGTCTTCGCGCACAATTGTAACAGAGTAGTTTTGCGCATTGTCCGCCAAAAGGGTGCCATTGCGGTCAAACATCAATCCCCGCGCCGGCGCGAGCAGGCGCACGTTGATCCGGTTTTCCTCGGCCAAAAGGCGATATTGATCCGCATCCTCGACCTGTAGCTGACGCATACGCCCCGCAAGCAACCCAATAAACGCCAGCTTTACGCCGCCCACAATCGCGGCGCGCCGTGTGATGCGCCGCAGGCTGTCTTCACTGTCTTTGACATTGCGCTTCATGCGCGCCCTCCCAAAGTGTCAACTTCGCCGGGTTGCAGGCGTCGGACGCCTAGCACGCTGTGGGTGAACAGAACGATAATCGGGTAAAACACAAGTGTCATCCCAACGTGGACGACTTGGCTGAAAAAAACGGGCGGCTCTGCCAATAGCGCCAATAGGATAAGGCGTTCGGCGATGAAACACGCCAGCATAACCGGCAGGATCTGGCCGAACTCCTCTGCGGGGGTAAGAGCCTCTGTCTGGACCACGCTGCGGCGCAAGAATTCCGTCGCGACCAGCATGATCAGGGTCCACAATCCAAGGGGCCGCATCAACAGTGCATCTGCCACAAACACCATTACCAACACGAGCCCAAGGGGCACGTAGTCCGGGCGGCGCAACACAAACGCGAACAGCAAACACATTGATAGATCCGGGCCGGGAATGCTGCCGAACATAGGGCCAAGGGGCAAAAGGCTGGTGAAAATGATCAGGCTCAGAAGGCCCACGAGTAAAGTGCGTTGTTTCCAAACGGCATAGGGGGCCATGCTTAGCCCTCCGGGTCTGGTGGCAATTGTGGGCCTTGGACCGGAGGGCGCACGGGCGCGATGAGCCCACCCATCGTGTCGAGCGCGGGCACCGGCCGTGCGCGCAGCACACGCAAAAATTCTAGCCGCTCCGCATCTGCTGACAGCTGGACGCGCCAGCGTTGGTCTGGGCCTTGGGCCATTTGCCCGACCAACAGATCGGCGGGAAATACGCCGCCATCACCTGATGTCACAACCCGGTCACCGGGGCGCACTTCGGTCGTGCGTTCTAGAAATTCGATCAGGGGGGCTGCAGTGGTATCCCCGGTCAAAATCGCTTGCTTGCCCGATGGTTGGATCGTCACGGGAATGCGGCTGACTGGGTCGGTTACAAGGATCACGCGTGCGGTGTTGTCGCCCACGCCGGCAATCCGGCCCACAACGCCCAACCCGTCCACCGCGGCCCATCCATCGCGAATGCCGTCATTCGCGCCGATGTTCAGCAGCACAGACCGGCGAAAAGGGCTGCCACTGTCTGTCAGCACGACCCCAGTGACAAACGTCAACTCCGGCGATAGCCGCACCTTATTTAGATCCAAAAGTCGCGCGTTTTCCTGCTCTAGCTGAAGGGCGGCCTCCCGCCAGGCCTTCATTTGCTGCAACTCACGGCGCAGGTCTTGGTTCTGTTCATAAACGCGGGTGTAGCCCTCAAAATCTTGCACCAGACGGCTCAGCTTGGTCACAGGCACCATGGCCCATTCAACGTTCGGGACCACCGCATCCACCAGCATAGAGCGGATGCGTTCAGCACGCGGATTATCGATCCGCCACAATAGCACGATCGCCACCAGCACAAAGACCATCAGCCCCAGAATGAGGCGACGCACAGGGCGTTGGTAAAACTCTGTGTCAGAGTTGCGGGCCATCGGGTCTCCGCTTGGGCGAGGTTAACGTTGCAGCCGGGTTTAGCTGTCGTAGTCGATAACGTGGCGCAGGAGCTTTTCGTATTCAAGCGCCTTGCCAGTGCCCAAAGCTACACAGTTGAGCGACTCGTCCGCCACCGAGATGGCCAGCCCTGTCTGCTCACGCAGCGCCAGATCCAGCTCACCCAAAAGCGCGCCACCCCCCGTCAGCATCACACCGCGGTCCACGATATCCGCCGCTAAATCGGGCGGCGTGCTTTCCAACGCTTGCATCACCGCTTCGCAAATTTGCTGCACCGGTTCGGCCAACGCCTCACACACTTGTGCCTGCGTGATCTCGGTTTCTTTGGGCACACCGTTCAACAGGTCCCGACCCCGGATCGTCATGGAGGCGCCACGCCCGTCATCAGGCATCCGCGCTGTCCCGATCGAGGTCTTGATCCGCTCTGCCGTGGCTTCACCGACCAAAAGGTTCTGATGACGCCGCAAATACGCGATCACCGCTTCATCCATCCGATCGCCACCCACACGCACGGAGCGTGCGTAAACGATATCGCCGAGCGACAGAACGGCAACCTCAGTGGTCCCGCCGCCAATGTCCACGACCATAGATCCCGTGGGGTCCGTAATTGGCATGCCAGCACCAATCGCGGCGGCAATCGGTTCGGCGATTAGGCCGGCTTTGCGTGCGCCAGCTCCCAGAACAGACTGGCGAATGGCGCGTTTCTCAACCGGTGTCGCGCCATGGGGCACACAGACGATGATCTTGGGTTTGGTAAAGGTTGTACGTTTGTGGACCTTGCGGATGAAATGCTTGATCATTTCCTCGGCGGTGTCGAAGTCTGCGATGACACCGTCGCGCATGGGGCGGATCGCCTCAACGGAGCCGGGCGTGCGGCCCAGCATCAATTTGGCGTCTTCGCCAACGGCCAGGACTTCTTTGCGGCCACCTTTGGTGTGGTACGCGACAACCGAAGGCTCGCTCAACACCACGCCCTTGCCCTTGACGTAGACCAACGTGTTGGCTGTCCCAAGGTCGATTGCCATGTCTGAGGAGAACAAACCCCCGAACCCGAATGCCATTTTTTTTTATCCCCGGTGAAATCGCCAATGCAGGTCGATGTGACCCGCTCTGGTTACAGTTAATGGCTTCGCACGAAGAAAGGGTAAAGGCCGATCCTCAATTTGTCGGCCATATTTCGCCTTTTAGGAGCAAAGGGAGGACGCTTGCCGGTCCTTAGGTGGTTATGGGCAGCTCTCGCGCGGGCAACTTAGCGAGAATTTCGGCGCGTTTGGCGGCTGTCAATTCTTCCCATTGTGCAATTTCGGCAGCAGTGCGCTTGCACCCGATGCAGATAGGGCCAGACGGGTGCAGCGTGCAGATATTTACGCAGGGAGACGCTATAGGGGCTCGACGAGAGGGTATCGGATCGCGCTTAAACCAACCAAACAAGCTCATACTACTTTTTATTGAAGCCCAGTTTCCGCACTGTCGAAGCGATCTTGTTGACAGTCGTCTCAGGGAGGCTGTCGCGAATAGCTGCTTTGATACGGTGACGGGTGTTCATCTTGTCATGTGCTGTTACGCCTTTCCACTGCACATAGTTCACATAGTTTAGGTCCGAAATGCCTTGATCTGTTGTGTAGTAGTATAACGCGAGTGAATTGCGGCGCATATGCTGAGGGCATTGGATAGGGTTTGGGTGACCATGCCAGCTCTTGCCAGCAGTATAAAAGATCACCATCCGATTGAATAAGGGTTCGACTTTCTTGACGCACTGGGTTGCGTCCTCATTCCAAAGCTCAAGCCCGCCTCCATACTCTAGCTTCCAGTCGGGGGAGCAATAATAGATCATATTGATCAACTGGTTTAGGTCTTTATTCGGGTGGCGTGACGCATCGATGTGCAGCATCAGGCGCCCCCCGTTACCAGTAGAGTGTAACCCGCACCCATGATGGTTCGGGTCAGGCGCTAGATGCTTAAACCCAGTGAGGCGATCCAGGAAACCACAGAAAATTCCTGATTGAAACTGCATCATCATTTGCCGAATGAAGGGGGGGAAATGCTCCTCATTCGACGTCGCGACTTTCTCGATGTGTTTGCTGCCAGAATGCAGACTGTCGCCGGGACCTTCAAACTTCCAGTTGATATCTTCGATACCAGGGAAGTCCTGTCCGAGACGCAGCGCGACGTTCTCAGGAAAGAAATCGTCGATGACTACGTGAGGAAATGGTTCGGCGTTCGCGAACTGCTCATGCAAGCTGTCCGCCTTTTCCATCATCTTTTGGCGATCAAAAAAATAAAATTCGGATGGTGAGACATCAAAAGAACCGTCGTGCACGGCGACCTCCATTAAACACTAATTTATTAAATACTGTTAAATTAGTATTAACAGGCCACAGAGAGCGGCGATAATCAAGTCCGGAGTAACTGTTTCCCCATTTTGAGCCAAAAATGGTAAAAGAGCACCTGATTTAGGATCAAATGCTCTTTTGATCGCTCAACACGCCTAGCCAGCGGCGTCCGTGTAGCGGATTTCCCGCGCGTCAGAGCCGGATTTTTCGCGCCGCATCATTAGCCGATTGAGGGCGTTGACATAGGCCCGGACCGAAGCCACCACCGTATCTGTATCTGCCGATTGGCCCGAAACGATCCGGCCCTCTTCTTCCATCCGCACGGTTACAGTGGCCTGCGCGTCGGTCCCTTCGGTCACTGCGGACACTTGGTACAATTGCAGCCGGGCCGAGTGCGCGACCAAGGCTTTGACCGCGTTAAACGCCGCATCCACGGGGCCATCACCAGTCGCATCTGCGGAAACGCTCTCGCCGTCGATGACCAAGCGCAGTGTTGCCTCTTGTGGGCCTTCGGTGCCGCACACGACACGCAGATACTCGACCTTGATGCGGTCCTCGCCGGAACGCTCCTCGTCTTGCATCAGCGCGATGAGGTCGTCGTCGTAGATTTCCTTTTTGCGGTCAGCCAACGCCTTGAACCGCACAAACACGTCGGCCAGTTGGTTGTCGGCCAGCTCATAGCCCAACTCACCCAGCTTGGACCGCAGCGCGGCCCGGCCGGAGTGTTTGCCCATCACGAGGTTCGTCTCAGACAGACCCACGTCTTCGGGGCGCATGATCTCAAACGTCTCTGCGTTCTTGAGCATCCCGTCCTGGTGGATACCGCTTTCGTGCGCAAAAGCGTTCTTGCCGACGATCGCCTTGTTGAACTGCACCGGGAACCCGGAAACAGAAGCCACGCGGCGCGAAATCGCCATCAGTTTTGTCGTCTCAATCCCGGTGGTGTAGGGCATAATATCGCCGCGCACCTTCAGGGCCATGACGACCTCCTCAAGGGCGGTGTTGCCTGCGCGTTCACCCAAGCCATTGATCGTACACTCAATCTGGCGCGCGCCGCCTTCAACCGCGGCCAGCGCGTTTGCGGTCGCCATGCCGAGGTCGTTGTGACAATGCGTGGCAAAAATCACGGCGTCAGCCCCGGGCACTTCGGCAATCAGACGCCGGATCAGGTCCGCACTCTCGCGCGGTGCGGTATAGCCCACGGTATCGGGGATGTTGATCGTGGTGGCACCTGCCTTGATCGCAATTTCCACAACGCGCGCAAGATAATCCCACTCGGTCCGGGTCGCATCCATCGGCGACCACTGCACATTGTCGCACAGATTGCGGGCATGGGTGACGGTCTCATGGATTTTATCGGCCATCTCATCCATGGTCAGGTTCGGGATGGCCCGGTGCAGCGGCGACGTGCCAATAAACGTGTGAATGCGTGGCTTGGCGGCGTGCTTCACAGCCTCAAAGCAGCGGTCGATATCCTTGAAGTTGGCCCGTGCGAGCCCGCAGATCACCGAATTCTTTGACCGGCGCGCAATCTCGGAAACGGCCTCAAAATCACCTTCAGAGGCAATCGGGAAACCCGCTTCGATGATATCTACACCCATTTCATCGAGCATCTCAGCGATCTCGACCTTTTCGTCATGGGTCATTGTGGCGCCGGGGCTTTGCTCACCGTCGCGCAATGTGGTGTCGAAAATAACGACTTTGTCTTTGTTTGCCTCTGGCGAAACGCGGTTCTGTGTCATGGTCTTTGTCTCTGTGCTTCTGTGCGTTTTTTTGTGACTGGCGCTGATCCTCCCCTGAGCGGTCGCGCCAAAAGGCACGCTCAGAGGCGGCTAAGAAGCAGGCTTGCGTCTAGGAGAGCGT
>NZ_CEZFMW010000145.1:0-7498 GCF_982993085.1 Thalassobacter sp.
TCATTGGCCGCGCGTTCGGCCCAGTCATCGCGTTTGCAAGTGTCGCAAATGGTGATCACGCTTGTCATCAGACGCTTCCTTTTTCGTGCAGATGTATCCGTCAATATAGGGCGCGCAAACCGGCGCGTGCCCTCTTTGCGACCCTTCAACAGCAATTCGGAACGCTCTGCAAGAAACCGCGCATTCGGGGCTGCGATGAGGCGTTGTTAATCCTCTGTTAGGGTTCGTGGACTAGCCATGAAGTACGGTCACTCAGAACGAGTTCATTCGGTCGCTACACCGCAGAAGGGGTAAACGGGCATGCAGGTTCTTATTGTCGAGAGTAACGCGAACTTGGCCGGGCTTTGGCAAAGACCGCTGTCGGCTTGGGGGCATGGCGTGACCATCGCAACGGGACAATTGGATGCTGTACGTCACCTGTCTACACATGGTTTTGAGGCGATCATTCTTGACCTCAAATTAACCGAAGGCAGCGCCATGGCCGTGGCGGATTTTGCCAGTTACCGCCAGCCGCAGGCCCACATCATAGCCGTCACCTCAGATCGGTGTTTTTCCGATGGGTCTATCTTTGCCCATTTGGGCAATGCGCGGGTGCTGTTGCCAAGGGCCACCTCGCCCGATGATCTGGGCAAGATGGTTGAATATTACGCCGCTTGAAGCCGGTCACGCCCATGGGGTTCCATCCAGTCGATCTGTGCATTGATCGGAAGGATCCGGTTCGGGTTAATCGTGTCGTGACTATAGTGATAGTGGCGCACGATATGCTCCATCCCCACGGTTTCTGCGACGCCGGGCACTTGGTACAGTTCCCGCGTATAAGCCCACAGGTTGGGGTAATCGACTAGCCGTTTACGATTGCATTTGAAATGCAGGTGATAGACGGGATCGAAGCGAACGAGCGTGGTGAACAGGCGCCAATCCGACTCGGTGATTTGATCGCCAGCTAGGTAGCGGCGGGTGCCGAGTAGGGCCTCCATCTCATCAAGCGCGTCAAACAGCGTGGTGACTGCGGTGTCGTAGGCGCCTTGGGACGTGGCAAACCCTGATTTGTAGACGCCGTTGTTGATTGGCTCATAGACACGCTCATTGATCTGGTCGACTTCGCCCCGAAGGACTGCCGGATAGAAGTCGAGCGTATTGCCGGTGAGTTCGTTGAACGCGGTGTTGAACATACGAATAATCTCAGAAGATTCGTTGCTCACGATAGTTTGACGTTGTTTGTCCCACAGGATCGGCACGGTCACGCGGCCTGATACGGCGGGATCTGCGCGGGTATAGATGTCACGCGCAAAGGGCAGCCCATAGAGCGTGTCGCCCGTGGCCCCGTTGTCGTCAGTTTCAAACGTCCAACCGTCGGACAGCATATCGGGATGCACGACCGAGATGTCGAGCAGGTCAGTCAAGCCCTTGAGTTTGCGAAAGATCAGAGTGCGGTGCGCCCAGGGACAAGCAAGGGAGACGTAGAGGTGATAGCGTCCCGCTTCGGCCTTAAATCCGCCCTCACCCGTGGGGCCGGCGCTGCCATCTGCGGTGATCCAATTGCGGAACCCAGCCGTTGAGCGGACGAATTTGCCACCCGTGGATTTCGTGTCGTACCAAGTGTCATGCCAGACGCCGTCAACCAATTGGCCCATCGTTCATCTCCTTTTGTTGAGCCTCAAATAGACCGCTTGCATTTGCGCATCTACGTCGAGTTCAGCGCAGAGCCTGCGCGCATACGCACAAATCGACGGGAAATGAGGTGAAAACCGCCTTTGAATCCCGTTGCGCCCTTGTCACCCGCAGGCTAGGCAGTGGCAGACGACGCCCCGTTTCGGGGCCGGACAGGTGGATCACGGGCCCCGCCGACCCAGACAGGGGGCGGACCGCGACATCGTCATCCCGGCCACGGCAGCGGGGCATGCGAATGATGGAGCGTGCCTTGAGACCTGTCCTTTTCCTTATCCTCTCTGTTTTTGCGGGACCGGCTGCGGCGCACCCCGGTCATATCGCGGACCTTGCGGGCCATGACCATTGGGTTGCGGGTGCGGCGATTGGGGCCGCGATTGGTGCTGCGATCTGGGGGCACCTAAAAGGCAAAAAGGCTGAGTCCAAAGACGAAGAGCCCGAAGACACCGCCGAGGAGGCCACCGCATGAGCAACACTTCCCCCCAGAAAACTGGCGTTATGATTTGTGGGCACGGCTCGCGCTCTCAGTCGGCGGTAGATGAATTCGCGACGCTGGCCGAAAAATTGCCTGCGCACCTGCCCCCCGAGTGGGAGGTGGACTACGGCTATCTTGAGTTCGCCAACCCCGTTATTCGTGACGGCCTTGATGCCCTGCGTGCCAAGGGGTGTACGCGGATTTTGGCGGTGCCGGGCATGCTGTTTGCAGCGATGCATGCCAAGAATGACATCCCCACGGTTCTGAACACTTATGCTCAGAAAAATGGGCTACAGGTCAGCTATGGGCGTGAGCTGGGCGTAGACCCCAAGATGGTGTCTGCTGCGGCTGCGCGCATCCGCGAAGTGGCGGGCGAAGGTCCATATCACGACACATGTCTGGTGGTCATCGGGCGCGGCGCAAGCGATCCCGACGCTAATGGCAACGTTGCCAAAATTGCGCGGCTTTTGCACGAAGGTCTGGGATTTGGCTGGTGCGAGGTTGGCTACTCTGGTGTGACCTTCCCATTGGTGGAGCCATGTCTGCAACACGCGTCCAAGCTGGGATATAAGCGGATCGTCGTGTTCCCGTACTTCCTGTTCTCGGGCATTTTGATCGACCGTATCTATGGCTTTACCGATCAGGTCGCAGCGCAGCACCCCGAGATTGAATTCCTTAAGGCTGGCTATCTGGGCGATCATGTCGATGTTCTGCGCACATTCGCCGAACGCGTGATTGAGCAAGACAGCGCGACACCGCCCCCCAACTGTGGGCTCTGTGCCTACCGTGAGCAAGTGCTCGCGCTGGAGGATGGTCGCCATCACCACATCAAGGCCGAAGACCGTCAGCACCCCGCATTTGGCGCTGTGCCGCCGTCCACCTGTGTGATGTGCAAATACCGCACGGCTGTGCTGGGCTTTGAGACTGAGGTCGGTGCGGTGCAAGAAAGCCATCACCACCATGTTGAGGGGCAAGGGGCCAACGCGCCCGGCTCAAACGTGGCTGATTGCAAGCTATGCGACACGTTCTGCACGGGCATGTGCCGGTTGGAAATGCAGGATGCCCACGCGCATCACCATCATCATGACCATGGGCACGGACATAGCCACGACCATGATCATGGGCATCACCACCACGCGGAATATCCGCACGCCAAGCACCCTCATGGGCCCGAAAGCGCGCGCAAACGGGTTAAATCCTAGCCCTTTTTCCCTTCTGATCGTTCGCGTCCCGTCCGGCTTCATCGCTCCGAGAGGATTTCGCCCTGCGCCCTTATGAAAAAGACCCGAAGGCCATTTATGCGGCCAGCTTTGCGACTGTTCAGGCCGAGGCCAATCTGGACCGGTTTGATAGTGGTATGCAGGCGCTCGTCACGCGGCTGATCCATGCGTGCGGCATGGTTGAGGTGGCTGACCGCATTGTGCATTCTCCTGGGGCGTATCTGGCGGGGCATCGTGCTTTGGCCAATGGCGCGCCGGTTTTGTGCGACTGTGAAATGGTCGGATCAGGCATCATTCGCCGGTATTTGCCCGCGCAAAATGAGGTCATCGTGACGCTGAACGACCCTAGCGTGCCGGACCGCGCAGCCGCGATCGGCAACACGCGGTCCGCTGCTGCGGTTGAATTGTGGGCCGATCATCTGGATGGCGCTGTTGTCGCGATTGGTAACGCACCCACGGCTCTGTTTCACTTGCTGGAATTGTTGGACCAGGGCGCGCCCAAGCCTGCGGTGATCCTCGGGTTTCCGGTCGGGTTTGTCGGTGCGGCCGAATCCAAGGCTGAACTAGCCGAAAGGCCCCGAGGCTGTGACTTTGTCGCTCTACGCGGACGGCGCGGTGGCTCTGCCATCGCCAGTGCCGCGGTCAATGCCTTGGCCGCTGGGCTGCTGGAACTCAACGCATGAGTGGGCGCATAGAAACGCCCGCGCCATGGTTGCACATCGTTGGCATCGGTGAGGACGGTTTGGACGGGCTGACCCCCGCGACCCGTGCCGTGGTTGAGGCGGCAGAAATCCTGATCGGCGGGGATCGTCACCACGCCCTTGCGCAGACGACCACGGCCAAACGCTATGCATGGCCCAGCCCGTTTGATGCCTTGATTGACCTGCTAAAACAGCACGCAAACCAGCGTGTTGTCGTGCTCGCGACAGGTGATCCACTGTGGTTTTCGGTCGGGGCACGGATCGGTCGCTCGATCGCTGCGGAGCAAATCACATACCACCCGCAGCTATCCGCGTTTCAATTAGCAAGTGCACGCATGGGCTGGTCCATGGCCGATGTGGAGACGTTGACAGTTCACGGTCGTCCCGTCGAACAGATGATCGCGTTTATCCAACCCGATCAGCGGCTTATCATCCTGACCACAGGGGCCGAGACGCCCGGGCAAATCGCGCAGTTCCTGACGGAGCGCGGGTTTGGTGACAGTCCTATGACTGTTTTGGCTAATATGGGTGGCGAAAAAGAGCAGCGATTTGATGGTATTGCACGGGAGTGGTCTCATGAGGTGCCACCGTTCAATACCCTTTGTGTTGATTGTCGCGCCGCCCCTGATGCCGCACTTTTGCCGCGTGTGCCCGGGTTGCCGGATGACATGTTCCAGCACGATGGGACCATGACAAAACAAGAGGTGCGCGCCGTTACGCTGGCCAAGCTGATGCCGATGCGCGGGGCGCTTCTGTGGGATATCGGTACGGGCTGCGGCTCCGTCGCGGTGGAATGGATGCGTGCTGCACGCTACGCCCGTGCCATCGGAATTGAGCCGCGCGCAGATCGCCGCGCCATGGCTGCCGCGAACGCGCTATCGCTTGGGGTGCCCAAGCTAGAACTGATTGAGGGGCAGGTCCCCGAAGCGCTTGCTGGGTTGGAAAAACCGGACGCCGTGTTCATCGGTGGGGGCCTGTCGCCCGAGACCTTTGATGCCGCTTTCGCCGCCCTGCGGCCCTTGGGTCGGCTGGTGGCCAACGCCGTAACATTGGAATCTGAGGCGACGCTGGTCGACCTGCACAAAACGCACGGGGGGCAATTGGTTAAGCTCTCCGTTAACCGCGCTGAACCCGTGGGCCGCCTGACTGGCTGGCGTCCGCTGATGCCGGTCACGCAATGGAGTTTGGTAAAGAGATGACGGGACGATTTATTGGTGTGGGCCTTGGTCCGGGTGACCCGGGGCTCATCACGCGCAAGGCCGCGCAATTGATTGAATCGGCTCAAGTGATTGCCTACCCAACACTCGCGGGTGGCGACAGCTTTGCGCGTAGCATTGCCGCCGATCTGATCCGTGCTGATGCTCGTGAAATCCGCATGGATGTACCGATGACGCCGGCCCGCGCCCCCGCCCAAGCGGCCTATGATCTAGGCGCCACAGAAATCGCCGCAGCCCTTGATGCGGGCGAAGATGTGATTTGCCTATGTGAGGGGGATCCGTTTTTTTACGGCTCCTTCATGTACCTATATGCGCGGCTCAGCACCAAGTACGGCACCGAAATCGTTCCCGGCGTTACCTCGGTAACGGCCTGCGCGGCCCGCGCGGAGATGCCGCTGGTGGCGCGCAATGAAGTGATGACTGTCCTGCCGGGCCCCTTGCCCGAGGCAGAGTTACGCGCCCATTTGCAGGCCGCAGATACGCTGGTCATCATGAAAGTTGGTCGTCACTTGGCCAAACTGCGTACGCTGCTTGATGCGGCTGGCTTGACGGACAACGCCACCTATGTGGAACGCGCGACGCTGGGGGCAGAGGTTATCCTTCCCCTCGCGCAAGCGCCGGAAACTGCCCCCTATTTCTCCATGATCCTGATCGCGAAAGGCGCCGACCCATGGCTCTAGATCCCATTGTCCTGTGCCTGAACCGGGCGGGCGAACCCACTGCACACCGTATTGCGCAGGCGCTTGGCGCACCGGTGCACGGTCGCGAAACCCGCGTCGATCAAGCCGATGTATTCTTTGCCAATGCGCTGGATCACATCCGTACGTTGTTTGCGGCGGGCACGCCCGTTATCGGCGTTTGTGCCAGCGGTATTCTGATCCGCGCAGTGGCGCCTTTGTTGGTCGATAAATCCATTGATCCCCCGCTCCTGAGCGTGTCGGACGACGGGGCGATCGTGATCCCCTTGTTGGGGGGGCACCGGGGCGCGAACCGGCTGGCCGCAACCATTGGGGATGCTATTGGCGCCACCGCTGCTGTCACCACGGCGGGTGATGTCGCCCTTGGTGTGGCCCTTGATGCGCCGCCCGTTGGCTACCGTCTTGCCAACCCTGAGGACGCGAAAACCGCCATGGCCGCGCTGTTGTCCGGCGATGGTGCGACCTGCCTTGGTGCGCCGTTGTTTGATTTGCCAAAGGGCACTGCGGCGACCATCGAAGTTACTGAGAAACCCGCCGAAACCGGGCCCGAGCGGTTGGTTTACCACCCGCAGACCTTTGCATTGGGCGTGGGATGTGCGCGCGACGCGGACCCGGCCGAATTGTGGGAGAACGTTCAGGCCGCAATGGTTGAAGCGGACATTGCACCGGGCGCGATTGCTTCGGTCAACACGCTGGATCTAAAGGCCGATGAACCCGCAATGAACCAGCTTGCTGCCCGCTTGGGCGTTCCGCTTCGGGTCTATTCCGCCGCTGAGTTGGAGGCCGAAGCCCCCCGCTTGGCCAACCCTTCGGACGTGGTTTTTGCCGAAGTGGGTTGCCATGGCGTGTCCGAGGGCGCGGCCCTTGCCGCAGCCCCCGATGGTGCGCTGGCGGTGGCGAAACGCAAGACTGCCAACACCACCTGTGCGTTGGTCCGTAACCCTGCGCCAATTACAGAACATGCAGGCCGCTCGCGCGGGCGGCTTTCAATTGTTGGGATCGGCCCGGGGCAGGCCACATGGCGCACGCCCGAGGTTTCAAAACTGGTGGCCGACGCCGAAGAACTGGTGGGCTACGGCCTTTACATCGACCTTTTGGGCCCACTGGGCTACGGCAAGGCCCGCAGTGATTTCCCGCTCGGGGGCGAAGAAGCACGTTGCCGCTACGCGCTGGAGAAGGCCGCAGAAGGGCGCAACGTGGCGCTGGTTTGTTCCGGGGATGCGGGTATCTACGCCATGGGCGCGTTGGTGTTCGAATTACTCGACCGCGGCGCGGATGAGTTGGGTGTTAGCGACGCGGCCAAGCGGGTGGATATTGTCTGCTCACCGGGTGTGTCGGCCCTGCAAGGGGCTGCGGCCCGCGCCGGTGCTCCGTTGGGGCATGATTTCTGCGCGATTTCCCTTAGCGATCTGCTAACCCCGCGCGAGGATATCATTAAGCGTCTGCACGCAGCAGCCGAGGGTGATTTCGTCATCGCCTTTTACAACCCCGTGTCGCAACGCCGCCGGACCCTTTTGGC
>NZ_CEZFMW010000146.1:0-7423 GCF_982993085.1 Thalassobacter sp.
GCAGCGGCCAAAACGGTCTTGTGAAATGTCATGGATTTGTCCTTCCCTGTGGAACACCGCGTGCACTCTTAAGGCACCCGCGCACAGAGAAAAGCAGTCGACTGTCGCAAAACGGCCGCCCCCCATGCCCTGCGGGAGAAAGCCTAATTTATGAGCATCGAGCGCGCAATATGATTACGCATTGAGCATAACAAAAAACGCCGCACCCACATTTAAGGCGCGGCGTTTGTTCGTTTGTGTCGCTCAGCCGATAATCGCGTTCAGCGTGGCTGAGGGCCGCATCACCGCAGCCGCCTTGGCTGGATCGGTGTGATAGTAGCCGCCCAGATCAACAGCCGCGCCGCCACCGGCCTTCAACTCGGACACAATCGCGTCTTCGCCGCCGGCCAGCGCCTCTGCGATTGGCGCAAACGCCGCCGCAAGATCCGCATCCTCGGCTTGTGCCGCCATCGCCTCGGCCCAGTAACGGGCAAAGTAGTAGTGGCTGGTGCGGTTGTCATCTTGGCCCACCTTACGGCCCGGCGACTTGCCTTCGGACAACAGCTTTTCGGTGGCGTCATCCACGGCTTTGCCCATCAACTTGGCCGCAGGCGTGCCCGCAAACCGCAGGCTTTCGCCCAACGCACAGAACTCACCCAAGCTGTCCCAACGCAGGTGGTTTTGCTCAACCAACTGCTGCACGTGCTTGGGCGCAGAGCCGCCCGCGCCGGTCTCAAACAGACCGCCGCCTTGCATCAACTTCACCACAGACAGCATCTTGGCCGATGTGCCGACCTCAAGGATCGGGAACAGATCAGTCAGATAATCGCGCAGCACGTTGCCCGTGATTGCGATGCAGGTCTTGCCCTCACGGATCGTCTCACACGAGGCCCGCGTGGCCGGCGTCGGCGCCATGATCTCAAACTTGTCCGACAGACCGCGCGCTTCAAGCACGGGAGTGACGTATTTGATCAGTTCGGCATCGTGGGCGCGGTCCGCATCCAGCCAGAAAATCGCACGGCAATCTTCAGCGGCCTGACGCTCAATCGCCAACTCGATCCAGTTCAAAATCGGGGCTTTGCGCGTAGACGCCAGACGCCAGATGTCGCCTGCCTCAACGCTGTGGCTGTGCAGCACATCGCCGTTGCCCGCGATCACCTCAACTGTGCCAGCGGCAGCCAGTTCAAAAGTCGTCGGGTGCGAGCCATATTCTTCGGCCTTTTGCGCCATCAGACCCACGTTTTGCACGGTGCCTGCGGTGGTCACGTCCAACTTGCCGGTCTCTTTGAAATAGTCGATCGTCTCGGCATAGACACCCGCATAAGAGCTGTCGGGGATGACACAGGTCGTATCGCCCTCATTGCCATCGGGGCCCCAGCCTTTGCCGCCCGCGCGGATCACCGCAGGCATAGAGGCGTCAATGATCACGTCCGAAGGCACGTGCAGGTTGGTGATGCCCTTGTCGGAGTTCACCATATACATCGGCGGACGCGAAGCGAGGCAGGCGTCAATCGCTGCCTTGATCTCAGCAGCGTTGGGCATCTCGGCGATTTTGTCGAGCATCGCACCCAGCCCGCCGTTCGGTGACACGCCAGCCGCGTCAAAATCCGCACCGTACTGGTCGAACACGGGCGCAAGGTATTGGCGGACACAGTGGCCAAAAATGATCGGGTCCGAGACCTTCATCATTGTGGCTTTCATGTGCAGCGAGAACAGTGTGCCCTCTTCTGCGACGGACGCGATTTGGGCGTCGTAAAAGGCTTTCAATGCCTTCACGGACATGAACGTCGCATCAACGATGGTCCCTTCGGGAAAGCTGAGGCCGTCCTTCAGGATCGTTTGCGTGCCATCCGCTGCGGTGTGCACGATCTTGGCGGCACCAGCGGCTTGCGCAGCACTCAGCGTGACCGAAGCTTCGTTGCTGCGGAAATCATTCGCACCCATCGTGGCCACACGCGTTTTGCTCTCGGCGGTCCATTCGCCCATGGAATGTGGGTTGGCCTGTGCAAATGCTTTAACCGCGGCAGGGGCGCGGCGGTCCGAGTTGCCTTCGCGCAGCACGGGGTTCACTGCCGAGCCTTTGATCCCATCATAGCGGGCACGGGCGTCTTTTTCCGCATCGGTCTGCGGATCTTCGGGATAGTCGGGGATGTCATAGCCCTGCGACTGAAGCTCTTTGATGCAGGCTTCCAACTGCGGCACGGATGCCGAGACGTTGGGCAGCTTGATCACGTTCGCATCGGCCGTTTTGACCAGCTCACCCAAACCGGCCAAGTCATCCGCAATACGCTGCTCAGCCGTCAGATTTTCGGGGAAGGTCGCAATAACCCGGCCCGCCAGCGAAATATCGCGGGTTTCCACGTTCAGGCTGGCTTTGCCAAGAAAGCTCTCGATGATCGGTAACAGCGAAGCGGAGGCCAGCTGAGGGGCCTCATCGACCTTGGTGTAGATAATCGTTCCGGGTGTTTGAGCCATAAGTCGGTTCCTCCTGCTGGGCGGCATACAATCGTATACCGACCGCATAACGCCAGAGGCCGCGCCGTTCAAGCCGCAACGAGGGCGCGCGGCGGAATGTCCTGATTCGATCCCGTAGCAGTCGGCACACACCCGCTTGGCGGCGTGTGGCGTGGGGCGGGCCTCGACGGCCCGTCCCGCGCGCTCCTTTGTGGATCACATCGTGTAGTTCAAGCCAAGCCGTCCGCCATCGACATAGATCGTCTCACCCGTGACATAGCTCGCCTTGTCCGAGCACAAAAATGCCACGACATCCCCGATTTCCTTTGCCGTGCCCGGGCGACCCAACGGCGTGCGCGACATGGCGGTTTTCAACGCATCCGGATTGGCATTCACGCCTGCCATCATCTCTGTATCGATAGAGCCTGGCCCAACCGCATTCACGCGGATGCCCGATGGGGCCAGTGCCAGAGCCGCAACCTTGGTCAACTGCATCACCCCCCCCTTGGACGCGCAATACGCCGGGATCGCAGGGATCGCGACCTGCGCATTGATCGACGACATGTTCACGATCGCCCCATGAATACCGCCCGCGACCATTGCCTTGGCCGCGCGTTGCGTCGCCACAAACACACCACGCAGGTTTACGCCCAGCACGGCATCAAATGTGGCCAAGTCATAATCCAGAAAATTCCCCGGCGCCGCGATGCCAGCGTTGTTCACCAAGGCCGCCACCGGGCCATGATCGGCCTCAATCGTGTCGAACAAGGCCAAAACTGCATCGGCGTCGCCCATGTCACAGACGTATCCATGCCCACCCAAACGTGCAGCTTCGGCATGCACGCTCTCCTTGATGTCCGCGAGCAGCACGGTGTAACCGTCCTCTGCCAACGCCTCGGCGCAGGCCAATCCGATGCCCTGTGCGCCGCCGGTGATGAGTGCATATTTCGTCTGTGCCATGGTGGCCTCCTGTCCAAATTTGGGGCCAAGGTCGCGCCCGCGCACGCGATTGTCCAGACATGTTGATCGACCCGGCCAAAGCTGGCACGCTGCGTCGAAACGGGAGGCAGATATGACCAAGCTCAAGATGTCATCGGCGGATATGGTGGCCGCCGCACGGGCACGCATCACTGAGGTTGAGACCGCAGACCTGATTGCACAGCTGGATGACCCGAATGTGGTGATCGTCGATATCCGCGACCCACGGGAACGCACCCGCACAGGGGCTATTCCCGGTGCTTTTCACGCCCCGCGCGGCATGGTCGAATTCTGGGTCGACCCCGACAGCCCCTACCACAAGCCCGTCTTTGCCCAAGCGGGAAAACGATACGTCTTTCACTGCGCCTCTGGTTGGCGCTCTGCTCTGACTGTGGCCACGCTTCAGGACATGGGATTTGACGCTGCGCATTTGCGCACCGGCTTCTCGGGGTGGGAGGCGGATGGCGGCCCCGTTGAGGCGGCTTCATGACAGCGCCTTAATGCACACATTAATGTATACATTAATTCAGAGCCCTTAGAGCCCAAAGAAAGGACACAACGATGCCCCTGCCCGCAGACATCCAGATGGATCTTCACCCCAAGGTCACACCCTTCTTTGACGCTCAATCCAACACCATCGCCTACGTCGTCCAGGAACCGGATGGCCCGGCCTGTGTGGCGATAGATGCGGTGATGAATTTCGATGCTGCCGCCGGGCGTCTGACGTCGGAATGCACCGATGCGATGATCGCCCATATTGAAGACGCAGGCTTGCGGCTGGAGTGGATTATTGAAACCCATGTCCACGCTGACCACCTCAGCGGCGCGCCCTATCTCCAAGACCGTTTGGGCGGCAAAATCGGGATCGGCGCGCAGATCACAACCGTCCAAGAGACCTTTGGCAAAGTGTTCAACGAAGGCACCGAGTTTCAGCGGGACGGATCGCAATTTGACGCGCTGTTTCGCGATGGCGACACCTATCACGTGGGCGCGATGCCCTGCACCGCGCTACACACCCCCGGCCACACGCCCGCTTGTATGGTGCATATCATGGGCGACGCGGTTTTTGCCGGTGACACGCTGTTCATGCCCGACGGCGGCTCAGCGCGGGCTGACTTTCCGGGCGGCGATGCGGGGCAATTGTACGATTCGATCCAAAGGGTTTTGGCCCTGCCCGATGAGATGCGCCTGTTTGTGTGCCACGATTATGGCCCCGGAGGCCGCGCAATCGCGTGGGAGACCACAATAGCCGAGCAACGCACGGCGAACATTCACGTCGGGGCCGGCACCACGCGGGAGGCATTTGTTGCGATGCGAGAAGCGCGTGATGCGCAGTTAGCGATGCCCAAACTGATCCTGCCCGCGCTTCAGGTCAATATGCGCGCAGGCGACGTACCGGAGGATGATGCGGGCAATATGATGCTAAAAATTCCTGTGAACCGGATTTAGCCGCGCTGGCCTTGGCGCTTTTGACGGCTAAGCACACGCGACATCACAACGGCGGGCAGCGCCTTGGCACCTTCGGGCACGTGCATCCGCGACAGCCGCCACCGATTACCCCACAGTTTCAATACGCAACGCGCCGAGAAAGACTCGGCCACGATCGCGTCTTGGCGGATAAGACGGGTCTGGTGACTGCCAAAGATGGTCGTAGGGTTGATGAACTCGGCCGATTTACAGACACGGTCCAGCGTGGGTAAATCATGACGCTCTAGCTGAAGGCAAAGCGTATCGAAAAACAGCCGTAGGGCGACGGGGTTTGTGATGCTCATGTTCCCCACAACAGTCTCAAACTGATGTGCCTGCGCATAATGTTGGGCGTAGCCGTCGAAATCGCCCTGTTCAATGGCGCGGCCTACCTCATCAAGATGCGTTTGGTAGATGCCTAAAGCATCATTATGTTCGGACTGCACAAATCCCCTATCCTTACCGGCCCACCACACGGACTACCGATCCACGTCCAAGCCATTGTTTTACATTCTAAAAAATTTGAACGCGAAAACCACGAACTAATATTCGCACCAATAGACTAATAACGTGTGAATCGTGGTGTTAGTCAGACCCAGCGGGCGCAAACCCGCCCCCAAGTCCGATTGGGTTCGGCGGACACTTGCCAACAAATGACGTAAAGGGAATTTTACGCCAACTGAGCGGCCTAGCTGTCCTGAATGCCGGTCCATTCGTAGTGACCGCGTGCGTTCAACAACGAAGACATCTGCAAACGGCCATCGATCCGCCGCAACAGCGCGGTACCCGTATATGGGTCGGTGATGAGCATCCCGTCCCGGACAAGGCGGGTGCGGAAGGTACCAAGAATCGATCCATCATCACAGTGCTCAAAACTGACGATACTGCGGTCGATCACATCGACCTTCGTGATCTCAACCGCTTTTAGGTAAAGATCAAAATTGCGCTGCAATTCATCAATGTCATGCAGGACGAGGGTCCCGTTTTTGGTGACAATTGAGAAAGGTAGTATCAGCCGACTGCGCCACAATTCAAAATCGGGCTCAGTAAAACAACGGGTAATGTCGTTAAGGAAATTTTCAAATGTATCTGTCATATTCTCATACAGATACCACATGCAGCAGTGAATACTACTGAAACCAACGCAGCGAACGAAATTAAACTTTAAAATGAAAGATAAATCCATGAATTGGCTGATTTAGGCGCCGCGGGCTATTGGTACCAATTCGATATTTTTATCCAGCAGCCTGAATGACGCAGTGCTGACCCAAAGGATTCGTTTACGCAGCAGCACACCGCAAGCGCCTAGCACAGGGACAGCGATAACTGATCCGACGTGGCGGGTCACTTTTCATTTAAAACTGAGGAATTTGGCTGGGATGGTAGGATTCGAACCTACGGTACACTGTACCAAAAACAGTTGCCTTACCACTTGGCTACATCCCAACCGTGCCGCGTTATCTAGGGCGTGTGCTGAGGCTCTGCAAGCAAAAAATCAGCGGAAATTACTTGTTATGAACCGAAGCCCTGCGTAAGGCGGCCACATGGAAAATTGGGACGTCATCATATTGGGTGCAGGCGCTGCGGGACTGTTTTGCGGCATTGAGGCTGCACGGCGTGGACGGCGCGTTTTGGTGGTGGATCATGCGAAGGCTCCGGGCGAGAAAATTCGCATCTCGGGCGGTGGTCGGTGCAATTTCACCAACATGTATATTGAGCCCCATAAGTTCCTTGGCGAGAACCCGCGCTTCGCGCTTTCGGCCCTGAACCGCTATACCCAGTGGGATTTCATCGAGCGGGTCGATGCAGCCGGCATTCCGTGGCACGAAAAAACGCTGGGGCAATTGTTTTGCGATACCTCTGCCAAGGACATCATCGCCATGCTGACGCGGGAATTGGCAGAGGCCGGTGCCACGTTGCGGTTGGGCTGCGGGGTATCCGACGTGACGCGCGGGGCGGCGGGGTTTGTGGTGGACACGACCTCTGGCCCCTTGGCGGCTGAGGCCGTCGTGGTTGCGACAGGGGGTAAGAGCATCCCCAAGATCGGTGCATCGGGCATCGGTTATCACATCGCAGAACATTTTGGCTTGCGCATTGTGCCCACCCGTCCGGCCCTTGTGCCGTTGACGTTTGAAGGGCAGCTAAAGGCCGATATGGCCACGCTATCGGGCACATCTGTGCAGGCGACGGTGGCGGCGGGCGGCACCGCGTTTGATGAGGGGCTGTTGTTCACGCACCGCGGGTTGTCGGGGCCGTCGATCCTACAAATCTCAAGCTATTGGACCGAGGGCGCGCCGATCACAGTTGATCTGGCGGCGAATACCCCCATCGCAGAGCCGTTAAAGGCCGCGCGACAAGAGGCGGGCAAAATCTCGATCAAGAACGCATTGGCCCGGCACTTGCCCGAAAAGCTGGCCGTACAGGTTGTGGCGCGCGCACAAGTGTCGGGCACGCTGGCCGATCAAAGCAACGCGGCGCTGGAGGCATTGGACGCGGCGGTTCACAGTTGGGACGTCACGCCAGCGGGCACCGAAGGCTACCGCAC
>NZ_CEZFMW010000147.1:0-7371 GCF_982993085.1 Thalassobacter sp.
AGTTGTGGGTCGAAACGGGGAACACCATGCCCATGTTGAAGGGGATGCCTTGGTCTTGGTAATCCTCAACCACAGGCTTGAGGGCGGCCGCTGAAATGGGGTGCTGCGGGCGACCATCAGCCATGGACGGGATATTGGGGCGCATCTGATCCCAAATCTCATTCGAGACAGTGATGGCATTGCCGTTCAAGTCCATTGAGAACGGCGTGATGATGTGGGCTTGGGTGCCGTAGCCGATGGTCGCGGCCAATGGCTGACCCGCCAGCATGTGCGCGCCGTCCAATTGGCCGGAGATCACACCGTCCAGCAGGACCTTCCAATTGGCCTGCGCCTCTAGGGTGACGAACAGGCCTTCGTCCTCAAAGTAGCCGTTTTCATAGGCCACAGCGAGCGGCGCCATGTCGGTTAACTTAATAAAACCAAACGTTAATTCATCTTTTTCTAACTCAAGAAAATCAGCGGCAGCAGCAGAGGCCATGAGAGACGCCGCAATAGAAAGGGATAGGAGTGACTTCATGGAACTATGTCCTTTGTGTGTGTGTCAGTCCGGGGGGACCAGAAATAAAAAAGCCGCCTGTAAAACGCGACGGGGGAGGATCCGTCGGCTTACAAGCGGCTTTGCTTTTTGTTTGTGGCACCTGCGTCGGCGCCACGGAAACTGTCTACGGCCATCGTTGCCCGTGGTTAACTGATGTCAGATCGACGTGATTTGACGCAAGAGCCGCGTGTGAATCAGGGCTGCGCATCACGCCGCAATGCAGCATTTGCCTAGAATTTGATCAATTCTCTGGGGTGAAATCGAAAATTTTGTCATCAAAAAAAGCGTCTGGACCCAAAATCATGTGGCCACGGGTTGAGGCGACGGCCGTGGCGTGGCGCATGAATCCTTCGACTTTTTCCGACCCACCCGGCAGGTCCGCGCCGGCGGGGCCCAAAACGTCGCGATAGATATCGGAGCGAAAACAAGCCTTTGCCCGCTGGATACCTTGGGCGTCTGCACCAAGGTGCTGCGCAATCCACGCCGCCTGTGACCGCCACGGGAAATGCGCGGCCTGAGAATCGAACAATAAGAACCGGTCCACATGTGCGGGCGAATGGTGTGCACCCGGTGTGATTTGCCCACTTATTGCGGGATCAATCAATTCTGCAGGAAGGTTAAGGTGCTCGCTCCGCGCGAGGATTTCTACGGCCAGTGGTTTGTTGCGCGGCGTGTCCAGCCATTTGGCCGCTGCATAAACCGCCCGCATCAGGTGCCGGACCTTGGCCGGGTTTTCCGCGATCCAGTCGTGGCGTGCGGCCAACACTTTTTCCGGCGCAAAGGCCCAGATGGCGCTGCCCGGCAGAACCAATTGGGCCACCCCGCGCGCGACGGCCGCACTGCCCCACGGCTCACCCACCCAAAAGGCGTCGATGTCGCCATCCGCTATGGCATCGGCCATGCGCGCGGGCGGGACCGCGATAATCTGGACCCTTGGCGCTGATTGGTCGCGCAAAAAATACTCTAGCAGCAACCGGTGCATGGAGTAGTGAAACGGCACTCCAACGCGCAATCTGTCAGTGTTGAGCCCGGCCAAACCGGCGGCCACGCTGCGCACATCACCAAAGGTTGCGCCGATTTGGTCTGCGATGGCGTTCGAGACACCAAAGATGGTCCCGTTAACGGACAAAACCATCAACGCGTCGATTTCACCGGGTAGGCCGCCCAAGCCCAGGGACATCGCAATCGGCATCGGCGAGAGCAGGTGCGCGGCATCCAGATGGCCCAGCGCCAGCATGTCGCGCGTGGCGGACCATGAGGGTTGTGCGATCAGGTCCAGTGCGATGCCTTCGTCCTCGGCAAAGCCAAGCTCTTTGGCGACGATCAACGGCGCGCAATCGACCAACGGCACGTAGCCACAGGTGAGGATCGTCAAGCTCATCCCAACAAATCCGCAGCCGTAACAAGAGCTTGAGCCACATCAATCACCTTGCGTCCTTGATCCATCGCCGTCTTGCGCAACAGTTGATACGCTTGATCCTCGCTTAGGGCGCGTTGGCGCATGAGGATCCCCTTGGCGCGGTCAATCGTTTTGCGATCGCCCAGCGCGCGCTTGGCGGCATCCAGTTCTGACTGCATTTGACGCATGATCTGAAATCGCGCGATGGCCGTTTCAAGCACGGACCGGATGCGGTTCATCTGAAGCCCATCGACGACATAGGCACTCACACCTGCCGCGAGCGCGGCCTGCGTTAAATCCTCATCCGTGCGGTCCACGAACAGGGCGACGGGGCGTTCCCGGCTTTCGGTCGCGACGGCAATCTGTTCAAGCGTGTCGCGGTCGGGGTTGGCCAAATCGATCAACACGATATCGGGGGTATGGGCCGCGATCTCACGCTCTAACCGAGAGGTATTTCCGATGGCCCGCGCGTTGGGCCACCCTGCTTCAATCAACGCGTCAATGATGTTGCGCGCGCGCTCCTGATCTTGCTCAACCACCAATATCCGGAGGGTGCGGTCGATCATCTATACCAACACCTCTTGGTACAGTTCATCGCGGGTTAGCGCGTCAACGCGTTTGTCAAACACCACCTCGCCCCGGTTCATGACCGTGAATGTCGCCCCCAGATCGAAGGCAAAATCAAAGAACTGCTCGACCAAAACAATGGCCATATCCCCCTGATCACAGAGGATTTTGATAACATTGCCGATCTGTTTGATGATGTTGGGCTGAATGCCCTCGGTCGGTTCGTCCAGTAACAAAACACGTGGCTTTGTGATGAGAGCGCGAGCAATGGCCAACTGCTGTTGCTGTCCGCCGGACAGGTCGCCGCCCCGCCGGTCGGTCATTTCCTTCAGCACTGGAAACAGATCATAAATCTGGTCAGGCACGTAGTGTTGCGCCTTGGGCAGGCATGCAAATCCGCTTTCCATGTTTTCCAACACGGTCATCATCGGAAAAATCTCACGCCCTTGCGGCACGTAGGCGATGCCAGCGCGTGCGGCGTCAAACGCCGATGGGTGGTTCAGCACATCGCCGCCGACCGCGATAGTGCCATCTGCATAAGGATGCCGCCCCGCGATAGCCTTTAGAAGCGAGGTTTTGCCCACACCGTTGGTGCCCATGACGCACGTGACCTCTCCCACCCGTGCGCTAAGGTTAACGCCGTGGAGGATTTGGCTTTGCCCGTATTTCAGGGTCAGGTCTTTGATTTCCAGCATCTTATCGCCCCAGATAGACGTCGATAACGTCTTGGTTTTGCGTGACATGATCGAGTGAACCTTCGGCAAGGACCGAGCCTTGGTGCAGCACCGTCACCTTGCATTCCAGCCGCCGCACGAATTCCATATCGTGCTCAACCACGATCACAGCGCGGGTTTTGGCGGCGCGTTTCAACAGGTCTGTGGTGTGTTCACGCTCGGCCGGGGTCATGCCCGCGGCGGGTTCATCGACAAGCAACAGCCGCGGATCTTGCGCCAGCAGCATCCCGATTTCGAGCCATTGTTTTTGCCCATGGCTCAGCGCGCCCGAAGTTTTATCGAGGACATCGGTTAGCCCGATCTCATCGCTGATTTCCAGCACGCGGGCCTCGGAATTGTCGGCCTTGCGCTTGAACAATAGATCAAAGGGGCCGCGCGGGTTTTTCAGGGCCATCGTGATGTTTTCGCGCACGGTCTGCGCCTCAAACACGGTGGGTTTTTGAAATTTGCGCCCGATGCCGGCCTGCGCAATCTCGCTCTCAGACATTTTCAACAGCGACTGAGACATCTCTCCCCAGAGGACTTTGCCCTCATCGGGGCGGGTTTTGCCAGTGACGATGTCCATGAACGTCGTCTTGCCCGCGCCATTGGGCCCGATCACGGCGCGCAGCTCTGGTTCTCCGATCTGGAGAGACAGATTGTTGATCGCGCGGAACCCGTCAAACGTGACCGAGACGCCAGAAACTTCGAGGAGTGAGGCCATTATACGCCCCCTTTCTTACGCAAAGTGAGCAAGTCGATGAGCCCGCCGATCCCTTTGGGGGCGAACAATGTGACGACGACAAAGGTAAAGCCCAGCAGGACCAGCCACCAATCCGTCCACTGGATCGTATAGAAACCGAGGTTGATGTTGGGCGCGCCGCCCCCCGTGAACCAAGACGACATCAGCGACACGACCGCCGCGCCAATGACCGCGCCGTAAAGCCGCCCGCGCCCCCCGATAGCCACCCAAACCGCCAGATAGATCGACGCAATCGGCGCGATTTCAGCCGGGTTAATTATGCCCGCTTGCGGGTAATAGAGCGCGCCTGCAATGCCCGCGACCATCGCCGTGAGAGTGAACACGAACAGTTTGTAACCTTCGACGTGGTAGCCAAGGAACCGAACGCGGGCCTCATTATCGCGGATGGCGCGGATGACCGAGCCGAGTTTGCCAGAGGTGATCCACGCAAACAGAACGTAGCCCGCGCCCAGCGCAAAGGCCGAAGCCCAAAAGAACCAAAGCGACAGTGTGGATTGGGGTACGGCATCAAGGCCGGGGATGTTTTGCAGCCCCGAAAGCCCGTTGTTGCCGCGCAGTCCTGTGTCATTCTGAAAGAAGTAGAGCGCGAGGGCCAGCGTCATGGCCTGTGTCAGGATCGACAGGTACACGCCGGTCACCCGGCTACGGAAAGCGAGCCAGCCAAAGACCAACGCCAAGAGCCCCGGAACCAGCACCACCGCCAACAATTGGAGCGTCAGTGAATGCGAGAACGACCAGATCATGGGGAAATCGGATGAGCCGACCACGCCGAATATCTGTGTTCCGACGGCCTGCGTTATTTCCTCTGGGGTGGGCGGGATGACCGCGCCCGAGAGGCTGTCGACCACAATATCCTCGGTCCGGGCGTACATCAGCCACATTCCAATCGCGTAACCTCCGATCCCGAAGAACGCGAAGTGGCCCAGTGACAGGATCCCGCAATAGCCCCAGACCACGTCCATCGCGATGGCCACAAGGCACAGGCACAGCGTCTTGCCCAAGGTTTTCAAGAATGAGGTTGAGATCACGGCAGAGCCCGTCGCCTCGGACATGATCGTCACGACGACCGTGAACACCGCCAAGCCCAGCAAAAACCACAATACCGATGGGTTTTTTCCAATAAACGTGCGTTCCATCAGTCGTCTCCCGCCGCGCGACCCTTGAGGGCGACAATCCCCCTAGGCCGGAATTGAATGAACAAGATCACCAAAAGGATCATGTAGGTTTGTGCAGCCAGCGTGTTGGACGGATTGAGCCATTCGATGCCCTTTTGCCCAAAGCCAATCAATGTGGCCCCTGCAAGTGTACCCCACACATTGCCCACGCCGCCCACGACCACCGTCATAAAGCTTTGGACGATGTAATCGGCGCCCATCTCGGAGGTGACCTTGGCGTAGAGACCAATCGCGACCCCCGCGATGCCCGCAATGCCCGACCCAAGGCCAAAGGTCATCATATTGATGCGGTCCGGATTGATGCCCATGCTGGACGCCATGCCTGGGTTTTGCGTGACGGCACGGACCTCTAGGCCGAGGCGTGTGCGTTTGAGGATGAACAGGATCAGCCCAAGGAAGATGAACGCCAGCACGAAGATCGCGATGCGGATATAGCTGATCTGCACCACGTCATTCAGAACCCATGCGCCAGCCAGCCAGTCAGGTGACGTCAATGGACGGGCCTGCGTGCCAAAGATGTTCTTGGCCAATTGTTGCAGCGCGATGGAAATCCCAAAGGTCGCCAGCAGCGTTTCGAGCGGACGGTGGTAAAGGTGCCGGATGACCAACCGCTCCATCAAGACCCCGGCCCCGAATGTCACGGCAAAAGCCAGCGGCAAAGCCACGAGGATCGAGACAGTGTAATTTGGAATGAACTGCTGCACCACAAACCCGGTGTAGGCGCCCATCATGATGAATTCACCGTGGGCCATGTTGATGACCTTCATCACACCGAACGTAATGGCCAACCCGATTGCCGCTAGGAAAAAGATGGACGCCAGCGACAGCGCATCGAGCGTTAGGTCGACGAATGTGGCACGTCCAACGCGGGCTTCGACCTCAGCCAGTGCGGCCTCGGCGGCGGCGGTCACGGCCACGTCGTCTTCATCGTACAAGGTGTAAAAGACATGCGCATCAATGGCCGAATTTCGATATGCTTCGGTGATCAGTTCAGGGGCCAGATCGGCGGCGGCAAGCGCGGCATAGGCCCGTTCACGCGCAGGCGTCGTATTGAGTTGTGCAAGGGGCACGCCACCGACACGCCCTGCATCGATATTCGCCTCTAGGACGGCGCGAATTTCGCTCGCGGTTTGACGCGGGGGTGCGAGCTTGGCAGCCACCAGTTCAGCATAGGCTGCCTCGGGGTCCTGCATCGGATCGCGCAGCGCGGCAATATTGCCCTGCGGTTTATCCGCTGCGACGCCATCCTGAGTGGTTAAGATTTGGTTTAACACCGCGCGCGTTTCGACCGATATGTCGCCTGATAGCCCTTCAATCGCCGCGACACGCTCTGCCGTATCGTCAGAAAACCGAGCCGCAAGAAAGTTGACCAGTTGTTCTTTGCGGGCGCGCAGTGCGGGATCAGTTTCACCCGCGATTGAGGCCCGCAAAGGCGCGAGTTGTTCTGCCGTGCCGCGCCGCGCGATGCTATCAACCGCCGCCTGACGGCGCGAAATCTCTGGGTCGGATAGCTGGAATTGTACAAGGGCCGTGCCGATAGCACGACGTACACCGCCATTAGGACGCACTTGAGTAAAGGCTTCTTTCGCCCCGCTGAGTGCACCACCCGTATCAACGTCGCGCAAAGTCAGCGTCTCACCTTCAGCGGTGACAATGAAGAACAGACCATCGTCGCGCTGCCAAACGTTGCGCTCGGCCCATTGTTCTAAAAAGGGTGTGGCTTGGGGAAGTCCGGACGCCACAAGATCATCCAAAACGATGGCGACACCGCGTCGAGAGGGCTTTGCGACCTCATCCACGTGGGTCTGTAGAATGCCTTGCAATGTCTGTGCGTGCGCCGTGAAGCCCCCGCAAAAAACAAGCAAAATTGCAAAGAATAGGCGGCGCATATAAGGGGTCTTTCCGTTTTTATTGGACACCCGGGCGCGGCAAAGAAAGGCCGCCGCGCCCGGATCTCAGAAGGGTTTAGTAGTTGGAGGTCAACTGAACGCAGGTCTCAGTTTCGGTGTTAAACATCCCGCACTTCAGCTTTTGCCAATCGGAGGTCAGGACCGCAGATTCCGGCAAGAAATCCGTCCATGCATCACCCGGCACCTCAGCCGTTTGTGAGATGATATCGAACTGACCGTCAGCGGTGATTTCACCGATCAGAACGGGTTTCGCGAGGTGGTGGTTGGGCAGCATCACGGATGTCCCGCCCGTCAGGTTCGGGAATT
>NZ_CEZFMW010000148.1:0-7030 GCF_982993085.1 Thalassobacter sp.
ACACGACAGCACTACCCGTGGATGGCGGCGCTGGTTCCGATGAGTCACAGATCATCGCCGGTGACTTTAGCCAGATGCTCATGGGCATCCGGTCGGAGATCCGCTTGGAGCTCTTGCGTGAGCGCTTCATGGACAACCTTCAATTCGGGTTGATCGCTCATGCCCGCGTGGACTTTGCCGCAGCGCGTGAGAGTGCCTTTACGGTGCTTGATGGCGTGACGGGCTAACGACGGGATGTGCGCCCGCCTGTTGGGATGCAGGTAGGTCGCATGGGGAGGGGCATCACTTGTCCCTCCCGCCTTTAAGCGCAAACCAGACTGCCCAATGCAGCGTTAGTGCGCCTCGACCCCGTTCAATCAAGAATTTGATATGACATGGATTCACGATTAGCGACCAGGTGGCCCAGCGGGCGGTGGCACAAAACACCCGCAGCGCGGCACTGGTTCCAATTTTAATATCGCCGGGGGCCGCGCAAATTTAAAAAGAGGTGAGGATGCACCCCATTCAAGCATTGTGGCGTCGAATTTTGCTGGAAGGCCTCAAAGACGCACGACGGTCCGACAAAGACGAGGCTTGGATCTGGACACCGGATTTTGAGCAAATTTGCGACTTAGCAGGATTTGAGCCGGAGGCGGTGCGCGAAGGTTTCTATCGGCAAGCTGATCAGAGCGATAGTTTAGGGTGAAACTGATGGCGTTCGTGGTATACCCCGAAGCATCCGTTTACTGCGAACGATTGGAAACCCACATGAAACACACCTTGGGAACAGCCGCAAAGGCGGTTGGAAAGTCAAAGGCAACGATCAGCAAAGCCATAAAAAGCGGGAAAATCAGCGCGCATAAACTGCCTAATGGAAGTTATGAGATCGAGCCGGTCGAGCTGCATAGGGTTTACCCCCCTACCCCATCGCAACCCATTGATGGCGAACGATTGGAAACCCCCTCTGAAACGGGGGTAAACGATATTGAAATCCGTCTGTTACAAGCCGAACTTAAGATGGCACATGCCCGCATTGATGACCTCGAAGGGGACCGCGAACAATGGCGTCAAACAGCTAATAGATTGTTGGAGAAACAAGACCCCCCAAAGGGGTTTCTGGCCCGCTTGCTGGGTCGAAAATAGGATAACCCACAAGAAAAGCAGGATAACCCACAAGATCGAGAAAAAATTAGCTTGGACCACTAGGGGTAGTTCGTTTACACAAGGTTTTGTGGCGATGCTGAAAGCGGACCCACAAACGAGTAAGGCCGGCAGTGCGCTAACACTAACCGGCCTTGAAGATAGGTTTTTGGGCTTAAGTCAAAAACACAAGGAATGGATACATTCCCAAGGTGTCTCGATCAAGCCAAAAAAAAGAGGCTTAAGAGATGACCACCGAACTTTCCTTAACAGACACAGCCGTCGCCCTTCGTAAATTTGGCGTGCGCCCATCATATCAACATGTTTGGCGCGCCGTAATTGCCGGTGAGATCCCCGCAAAAAAAGTTGGCAAGAAGTGGAAGGTGCTGCAGGCGGATCTGCCCAGCATCGCCCAGATCCTCGCAGCGAAAGCGTAAGGGGATGGCCATGACAGACGAAAACACAAACGGGGTTCGCCCTGACGATCGTGGTGCGCGTGCGGAGGCCATACGGCAGGCCCTAAGCGATAGGGCGGAGGATCTTTTCAGGCTAGCATGGGGAGAGCCTACAAAGGCTAACGGCAGGCATTGGCGCGCCCTAGAAACCTCTGCCCGCTCGATGGTGGTGCAGGGCCCTAAGCGTGGTCAATGGTTTGACCATACGGCAGGCACAGGCGGTGACTTGCTCGATCTGGTGGCGATCGAACTCTGCGGATTGAACTCCGCACGAGATGATTTTCCCCGCGTCCTACAAGAGGCCGCAAAATTTTGCGGCATAACCGACAACGAAAACATCGACCTATCCGCGTTGATGGTGCGAAAGGCAGAGCGTGAGGCCAAGAGCGCGCTAGAAGCGGCATCTAAGGCCCAAAGCGACGCCCAGCTGATCAAGGCCCTGCAAGCCCGCGCCCTGCCCCTGAGCGGCAGTCCTGCAGCGTCATATCTGGCAAGCCGTGGCATTGACGTCATGCCCGAGGGGTGGAGTTACCTGCCCCCTATTCATGGTTTGGGCGTCCTGAGCCCTCACAGGCCCGCTCTGGTGGCATGGGCAGTCGATGCGGCAGGACAGGTAACAGGTGGACAGCGCGTCCTAATCCTCAACGATGGCAGCAAGGCCCCCGAGGACCCCCGCAAGCCTGCATTTGGAACGATTGGTGGCAGTCCTGCAAGGATACCGGCACGAGTGGAAGGTGGCCCCCTTTGCATAGCAGAGGGCCCTGAGACAGCGGCAGCGATTGCTCAAGCAACAGGGTTTGAGGTTTGGGCAGTATTCGGTGCAAGCGGTTTTGCGACTGCACCGCCCCCCCTCGATCGGCAGGTGATATTCTGCCCAGACCAAGACGCCACAGACAGCCCTGCAGCCAAGGCATTCGATGCGGCACGCGATGCACATGCGCAGCGTGGCGTAGATGTCTGGGTGGCACGCGCCCCTGAGCCCGAGGGCAGCAAGCGCGACTTGGCAGACACATTGCGGGACAGCGGCCCCGAAGTTGTAGAACGCGCCTTGGCACAAGCGGTGAAGTTTAGGCACCGCGAGGAAGTAGAAGCACCCGCAGGCAACCCACAGCGCCAAATCACAGCGCTACCGCCTGTTATGGATGCTGACCGCGCCCGCACCCGTCTGCAGGCGGAAGTAGCCGAGGGACTGCGCAGGGATGGCGTGACGCTGATCGAAGCGACGCTGGGGCTGGGCAAGACAAGCGCGACAATCAAAGCCCTGCCCGCCCTATTTGATGAGGCCGACAGCAAAGGCATAAATGGAGCCGTTGTGATGGCCTTCCCCATGCACCGGCTGGGACAACAGGTGGTGGCCGATATTGAGGCCACAGTCAAAGGGCGGTCGGTGGTGCAATTATACGGCGTTGAGGCCAAAGACCCTAACAAGCCCGATGAGACGGTTTGCAAACAGCTGGACGCCTACCGCGAGCGCACCGCCCTGCACCTCGACACCAACGAACTTTGCGGATTTTGCCCGTTTGCCGATGATTGCCTTCACCAAAAAAGCATTGGTGCCGTGGCCGATATCTATGTGGTCTCTCACGAACGCCTCAAAGCCGCAGGGACGCCGCTGCGGAGCGATCAGACACTGCTGGCGACGGTTGTTGATGAAAGCCCCTTAAACGCCCTGATGAGCGCAAACAGACGCCCAGTGCCGCTTGCTGCATTGCTCGCCGCGCCCACACGGATGACGCGAAAGAGCAAGGAACTGACAAAGCTTGAACAGGAGGCCGACTTACGGGCGTTCCGCGAAAAGCTGCAAAACACGATTGAGGCGCATGGTCTTGGATATTTACGCCTGACCGACCTGCGCGGGTGGACAAGTGAAGATGCATTGGCCGCGCACAAACTGGAATGGGGCCGCAAGATTGAGGACGAAGAACATCCAGAGATTGCCCACAATAAAACGCTGACAGCCGCCGCCGGTGTGTTTGGCGAAATACAGCGTTCAATTGATGAGGGCATAGCCGAGAACGCCCGCCTGCAAATCAGGCATGGTGAGAACGGATTGGAATGTGTGCTGAGTGGTTTGCGCCCGATAAGCGAATCCTACCGCACAGCGCCCGTGTTGATGTTGGACGCGACAGCGAACGTTGAAGTTGCCGCACTGCTGGCAGGTGAGGCGCTGGCCCATCACGTCGAGATCCGCGCCAAAGAAAACATCACCATCGAGCAGGACCCGAACCTATCGGGGGCAAAATCGTTTTTCTTTGCCAAGGGACAGCCGACCGGCAACGTCGCGAACGCGGCATATTTCGCCAAGGCTAAGGCCATGGAAGGACGCACCGCAGTCATAGGCAACAAGGACACGATTGCCGCGATGGACCTCCCCTCCGAGATCCTGACAGGCCATTTCAACGCCCTGCGCGGCATGAATGAAATGCAAGACGCAGAGCAAGCTATCATCATCGGGCGGACATTGCCCCCGACCGAAGCAATCGCCCGCATGGTTGGTGCGATCTGGGGAACGCCCTGCACTGGAGACCTCGACCACAAAGGCACAACGTGGCGTCCAGTCGAAGATGAACAAGGCATGAGGCTGGAGCAGACAAAGGCCGCAACCCATTCGGACGAACGGGGCGAAATGATTTTGCGCCTGATCCGAGATGCCGAGGTGACACAGGCGATCGGACGTTTGCGCGCCGTGAACAGAACAAATGCACCAGTGAGATGCACCGTCATATCTGATGCAGTGCTGGATTATCCGGTGAGGCTGGTGGACTTGCGACGGACGCTACAGGCGCATGGCACGCTGGGGCCGATGATGGACCGTGGCGCCGTATTCTTGTCTCCATCGCAGGCGTCAAAAGCATACCCCGATTTATATGCCTCAAAGCAAGCTGCAGCTAAAGTTTTGGACCGACTAACTGACTGGGCAACCTTTTCCATAAGGGGTCTATATGGGAAAGGTTGCCCAGTGGTGGAACTGCAAACTCCGAGGGCGCGAAACACGACGCAGGCAATCATCGCGCCGTGGGTTGAGGACGCCGCTACAGAGGTGAAACGACACCTGCCCCAAACCGAGGTGGTAACCCCGACAGCCGAAATCATGAGCCTTCCCGCAGCGCCGGCTTCGATACCTGCCCCAGACGTCGTGCCCGCCGATGTGGTGAATTTACAAGACAGCCGGTCATGGAAGCGACACCGCGCCAAGCTGAACAACATGGCCCATGTTGCATTGGCTGCGCACAAGCGCGTAAGGGCCGCAGGGTTGCCTATAGGCGGACGACTTTCTCAAGTGGCTTTGGCATTGCATGAGACCCAAGACAAAGATGACGTGGCGCGGAAGTTGAACCTGACAGCCAAACAAGTACATGACGTTATGATCGGACTTTATGTCATGGGATTGATCGACGCTGATGGCGCGCTGGATGGCCCGCTGAAGCGCCGCAAGTTGGTTTGGGCAGTTGGCCCTGATAGCCCCATCACAGACGACTACACCGCCCAGAGACGCGCGCTGGTGCGGATGATGGGGTAGGGTGGGTCAAATCTCTAGGGCGATTTTTACGGGACCGGCGCGCAAAGCTTTCTTGTTTCGCGTTTACGGAAATTTTGGGGTAGAAAGGGGCCTTCACGCGCGGGCGCGCCCACGCGCGAGAGATCACCCCCCACAACCTCAAGTGTATTTGCAGGTGTTATGCTTCAGATAACATAACACCCATTCTCAGTTTTAAGCCCCCCTCTGGTTGAAACCGGCACACCGTTCGTCGTCACAAAAATCGCCCTATGGGTTATTTTTTAGAACAATTCTAAATCGAGATATGCTACGATGACAGGGAGCCACAACCGGAGCCCAGAGCTATGACAGACGCTGAAAAGTACCTCCTGGAAGAATTGGTGATTGAAGGCCAAGCCCGCGTCCGAAATGACTTCCACCGCGCGATTGCTGCAATCGCGGAGCAAGAGCACAGCGTTGCCCGCACCGAAATTCACCTGGCTGCGATTGCGCAAGCAGCGGCCTATGGACTGGCTGAATGGCATGGCCCGCAAGAGGCCCAGCGGGTTCTGCGCAAAATGGCAGATGCGTTAGACGCGCCTCAGCATTGATGGGCGAGGCGTTTCATGGTATGGTTTGCACGTTGTCCGCTGATGGCTGGCAACCTCATTCTGTTCCGCTGCTGATGGCAGGCGCACAGATCTTTCCTGACACCTTTTTGTCGGGGGCGATTTTGTGCGCGCCCTGACTATCACACCGGAGACTTTCCCATGAAAGATTTTCAAACCCACGCGACGCGCCTGTCCGCGACGCAACGATCCGCGATCCGTTCACACGCGATGAAACACTGCCGCAAGTTAGCGCTGGACGCTGACGTTCAAGATCTTGAGTGGCCTGAACTTGCCTCGCTGCAAGCTGATGCAAAGCGCGCCGCGCGTGACGTTGCACAAGACGTTACTGACAATACTCCCGAAGCCGTCGCCGCTGCTATGGAAGCTGCACATGATGCGCTGATGGTCCTGATTGACCTGATTAGCGTTGAGATGGATGCGCGCACCGCCCGTGGTAATCGCGGCCCGTCATCCGCGATTGACCTCAGCAGACGTCCGATGTTCGACAACACATCTGCACCGGCATTTGATGGCGGAGACCATCGCTCCGAGGAGCCAGCCGCCTACGCGCTGGAAGCCCGTCAAACGATGCGCTCCTGGGCGCAGGCCAAGGATCACAGCCACGAGAATGTGAGCGCTGGTGCTTATCTGCGCGCCCTCACAACCGGTCCAAAGAACGACGCCGAACGTCGCGCATTGGGTGGCGGAACAGATGCAGCCGGTGGCTTCACTGTCCCAACAGTCACATCATCGGAACTGATCGACCTGGCCCGCGCCGAGATGGTCTTAGCGCAAGCTGGGGCACGGATCGTGCCATTGACGTCTGACCAGACAGTGATTGCCAAAGTTGCTTCTGACCCCGTGCCTGCGTGGCGCGTTGAGAACGCTGCGGTGAATGAGAGCGATCCAACATTTTCTGGCGTCACACTCGCACCGAAATCTTTGGCCGTGATGATCAAAGCATCCGTCGAACTCATGCAGGACAGCCTCAACCTCGAAGCCGAACTGCCTCGGATTCTCGCGCGTGCGCTGGCCGGTGAAATCGACCGCGCTGGTTTGATTGGTTCCGGATCGGGTGCAGAGCCAGAAGGCATTGTGAACTACAGCGGTCTGACAGCAAACACCTATGCAGGCGGCGCATTGGCAAGCTATGGCCCGCTGCTGAACGCCCGTGGCGCGCTGCATGGAGCGAATGAGCGTCTGACAGGGTTCATCCTCGCGTCTCGCGATGAGAACGCCCTAGCAGGCCTCACAGCAACAGACGGACAACCCCTGATGTTGCCGCGTGCGCTTGAGCAGGTGCCGATGCTTCACACGACAGCACTACCCGTGGATGGCGGCGCTGGTTCCGATGAGTCACAGATCAT
>NZ_CEZFMW010000149.1:0-6940 GCF_982993085.1 Thalassobacter sp.
TGCACCCTCTTTTTAAGTCGCACTTTTATATGCGTCTAGTTTTTTTATTGACTCATAAGAGCTCCCGTAAGAACCATTGTGAGACTTATAACCGATTCCCGACGGGACCGTCACAATTTTAGGCGTGTCACAATTCTGTGCCATGTCGCCATCTAACCCTCTCGCTTGACTTTCGGGAAGGGAAAAGGAGCTGCTGAATGAATTTTATGACGAAAACCCAGGTCTTTGGCCTGATCTCGATCTTGGCCATGACCGGTTGCGCCGAACTGGAGCCGCTGACCGAGTATCGCCCCGTTGTGGATACAGAGCGTACGAACATGACCCGCTTTGAGAGTGATCTCGAAGCTTGCCGTAGAGTCGCGGTGAAAGTCGAGGCGGACTATCGTCAACGCCAGCAGGAACAGATGGGTGCAAATATTATGGCCGGACTTCTCGTCGGCGCTGTCACTGGCGCGGTCGTGGGAAGCGGAAGCAGTTATCAGGGCGAGTTAGCAGCCTACGGTGCCGCGTCCGGCATGGCCGCAGGGGCAGCGGCGAATGACTATTCCTATGATCTTGTGACCTACGGCCCCCGCCGCGTCGTAGATCGCTGCATGGCTGAACGCGGCCACACGATCTTAAACGACATTGGCCGCGGCTAAGGCGCTTTGCTGAAAGGACCTCAAGTATGATGAAACTGCGCACGCTCACCGCATCATTGCTGATCAGCACCTGCCTTGCTGGGCAGACAATGGCTCAGGAAAGCTCGGCACTTGATACAGAAATTGCCGCCATCGACAGCCAAATCACCGAGGTGGATGCCACGATCGCCCGTTATGAGGGTGGACTGATCCGCATGCTTGCCGAAAGCCGGAGAGAAGCACTGCTATTATTGCGCACGATCGTTGAGGCCCGGCAAGAGGCTGAGGCCGCGGGCGCTACCCTCGACGTCACCGTGCCGGCGGTAGAGCCTAATCCCGAACGTGCAGAGCAGCTTCTTGGTGAAATGGCCGCGCAACAACAGCGTGTCGAAGTGGCCGAACAAGAGGCAGCATCCGCCGGTGGCCTGATACAGGCGGTGGCTCTAAGCCGCGTCGAAACCGAGAAGCTCACCCTCGCTCAGTTGCAGATGGCCTATTTGCAAGCACGCTATGGCATCGCATTCCCCGTAACACCTCAAGCAGTAGCTCCGACGACGCCAAGCCAGGATGCACCACCGCCCGCGGCCACGGCAGAAAATGACGAGGAGACGGTCGCCCTACCCTGGGCTGATCCCGATTACCCGAAAATCGATTACAACCTCGCACCGTTTGAGCAGGCGCACAACGAGGGGGATCGGATTGCGGGCTGGTGGACCATTAACGAGGAGCGCGCTGCGATCGATGACAGCCCTTCAGTAGTGGCCGTTAATTATTCAGCCTACAACCCCGGCAGTTATGGTGGCATCACGGCCCTAATTGCTCAGTGTCGTGAAGGCGATACGTCAGTTGTGTTCGTGCAAGATGATTTTTTAATCAGCGCCATTCGGCGAAATTCGTTTGATATTACCTACCGGATTGATGATGCCCCCGCACAGCAAACGCGCTGGAGCGAACTAACGAGCAATAAAGGCGCAGGGCTCTTTGGCTCAAAGTCAGAAGACTTCTTGCGAGAGCTCTATGATGCCACAGATTTCTTCATTCGCTTGAGAGACGGAGATGGTCAACGTCATGATGCAGAGTTTGACCTTTCCGGCATTCAGAAAGCGATCGAGGCTGTCGCTGGCGCATGCGGCTGGTCCACGCTCAACCTCTCCCGCGACGACTACCGTGCGATCCAGACCATGCTGAACGCCGGTGGCTTTGATGCAGGCACACCGGACGGGGTTTGGGGTAATGGATCGCGCAACGCGATGCGCGCCTTCCAAGAACAAAACGATTTAGCACCAACTGGAGCGCCTGACCGCGCGACGCTTGAGGCATTGGGCATTCAGGCCAGCGATTAGAACCATCAAATCAGTGCGGCCCACAGGATGGGACGGTGCCTCGAGCGCGATGCCGCAGCAAGAAAGGAAACAAAATCATGGAATTCATCATCGCAGGCGCCATCGTCTTCGGCATCATCGGGTTCTTCGTCGATGGTGGCAAAGGCGCGCTCTGGGGGGCAATCCTCGGACCCTTTGGCCTGATCATTGCTGCTATTTTGAAGGGTAAATAAGAGATAGCGATACGCGGCGAAGCCGAACCGCCACGAACAGCGGGCCTCTTCTCGACCGGTTCTAGCGTCGACATGAACATTCGATTTAGGTCTCGTACGGCTGGTCTTCGAACGCAACCTATCCGTCAACGTCAGAATGACGAGTTCGGCTTGCGATAGTAGCACAATTTGGCAAAACTGCCATCATGGCTGATGAACCCCAAACACAGATCAGGACCGAGAGCCGCAAACCTCGTTGGGTCTACTTAAAGCAGAGCGCTGCACACCTGTGGCTCGGCATATGCGCTCTCTGGCCTCTTTGGGTCGTCATCTTTTCTTTGGTCGCATTTTGGATGATTCTTGTCTGCTTCGGCTGTGGGGAAAACTACATCAGGTGGCTCGGGACGGCTCTGCAAATAAGTGGTGTTATAACGGTTGCCATACGATTGAGAGGAGCAGAACGGCTTTTCGGAAAGGCGACTATTCGAGAAAGAGTTTCGATTTACTTCAAGAATTTCCCCCGACGCCATGTTAGTAACCAAATAATTACAGCCCAAGGAATCTCCATGGCGGCCAGCACTGGGAAAGCCAGGGTAAGTATTGCACCCGGCCCAGACACAACGCTCAAGAGACGCGTGGAAATACTGGAAGATGAAACAAAAAACCTCTTTGTTGCGGTTGAAGAGCTCGGAACCAATCTTGGAGCACAGTCGAAAGAATTAGCGCTTAAGATCAACGGAGAAATAGCCGAAAGAAAGGCATCCCATCGAAGCTTCGAGGAGCAGCTTAAGAGGGCCCTTATCGGTGATATTCACATCGACTGGTGGGGCATTATTTTCTTCATTATTGGAATTATTCTGGCAAGCTTATCGCCAGAAATATCGGATTTTCTTTCGGGTGCCGGATTTTGCGCAAAATAAATACCGTGTTTAAAAACTGGCCAGATACGAATATTGGGTCGCTCGAATGCGCTCATGACCTTAGGAGGAAATTTGAGCTCTATAGACTAAATTGAGCTCGGCCACGGCATTCGTGATACTCTTTACGGAAGATTGCCTTAGGGAACACAGGCAAAATACCGTCAGTGCAACGCAACCCTATCTGATTTGCCCTGTTCCCGCCTGTAGCTCTCCACAAATGTGGCAGTATTTCGGCGCAGCCTTGCCATTTCGGAGGTCTGCCTGAGTGAAACAAATCCACCCAATACAACATCCTTGTTTTTTGTAACTACGCATCTCGTGCGCGCCACTCCAATAGAAAAGACGCAATCACATTGAGCTCATTGGGCTCGACAGCACCGGCAGCACGCAAATCACGCAGTGCTGCTTCCGCCTTTTTCAAGGTCATCCATTCGGTTTCAGGGACGTCGGGCGCCGACCACTTATCCCGCAGATAGGATTTGAAGAGCGCCATCTCATCTGCCGTCAGCAGTTCAGGGCTGTAAAACGCCACCAACCGCCGACCGAGCTGACGCAGCCGAGGGTCTGAAAGACTTACAACGATTTCCTGCCGGCGCGGCCAGGTCGCATGCTGAAACTCCTGCAAGAGCTGCTTGTCGGCGTTTGAATAGAATTCCCCATAAATCTGCCGCTCAACTGGCTTTGGCGGAGCGTCGGGATCTTCAGCGAAGCGAGCGGCCATTGCCGCGCCGACACGCCGACGAAACTCAGGCGCGTTGGCGATGACCGTCGCCCGGTGCCGATGCTCCGCGCTGGGCGCTGCGTGTTCGAGGAGCGCGGGAGCCTTATTTGTGGACACGCCCCTAATGATCTTCGGCGTGGCGTCTACTGCCGCGAAGATCGCTTCATCCGATGCCTCGAGCAAATCAGACGGGTCCGCAGCATCCAGATCGAAAAACGCGGCCTGCGCACTGTTGCCGTGAGAGTATCCACAGAAACAGCCCACGTAGGATCGTGGTTCACCGCCGCCAAAGCGCGTGACCAACTCGTAGGGCCGAAAGCTTTCAAGCTTTGCCTGCAAGCGTGCCTTGTGGGCGTTGTCGATCAATTCGGACCAAAGCGCTGGGCTGCGTGTTGCGATTAGGCGCGCGATATGGATGGTCGCCTCAACATCCCCCAGGGCATCATGCGCGTTGTGGGCATTGAAGCCGTTTGCAGGCGCTAGCCGATCAAGCTTAAAGCTCTGCCGGCCAGTGTCATCGGTTGGCCAGACGAGAAGATCCGAGTGTCGGGCATAAGCGGCATAGACAGCAGGCAAAATGTCGAAGCGCGTGTTTCCGTTGAACTGCGTGGCGTAAATGTTCGGCGACAGGTTCTGATAGAAGGTCTGCCGCAGCACCTCCTCGTCAAACTTGATCGTGTTGTAGCCCACCCAGATCGCCGGCGCCCATCGCTCGGTCAACTCAGCTACCTGTTGCGAGAACTCGAACAGCGATGGTAGGCTTGGGTCTGTCAACTGATCAGGACTGATGCGGGTGACAACCAACGCCTGCGGTGACGGCAGGATATGAGGCGCCAAACGACAGCGGATGTTAACCCGATCCTTTTCCACAAAATTCTCATCCGTCCAGATCGCGGCGAACTGCAGCGGCTGGTCGAACTCGGGCGAGATCCCCGTGGTTTCAAGATCGTAAAAGACAAAATCCATGAGATGTCCCTACACTGGAATATTAGGCAAATCCATCTTCCGGCACCGGGGGAGGCAAAAGCGACGGCTGCCTAAACGTCATGCCGGTCCGAAGGCAGGGTGTCGGCTAACACGCACCAAAAGCTTATGACGGCACGATCAGTCTCAAATCCTCTGTCAAAATGCGGCATCTTTGGAGTATGATAATTACGGCGATCACTTACAGCCTTCCGACCATCCTCAGAGCATTGCCTTCAACTGCTTCAGCAGTCTGCGTCACATATCCTTTTGTAGCGCCCGTCAGTTCAATGACTTCACTCGTAACCTTCGTCCTGTTCGCCACCATCGCGTCAACGATCTGCTGCACGCGTTTTTTCACATCGGTGGGACGATAGCCGATTTCGCGCGCGATCGCTTCCCAATGCCGACCCGCGATCATGTCAGAGCGCCGCTTCTTGCCATCGATAGACTGCGCATAGGTCTTCACAACATGAGGCCAAGAGAGGACCGTCGAGACATCGTAAAGCGGCGCGAGGCGCGGTGAGGCGTCAACCGGGAGGATCATGGAATAGTTCTTTGCATGAGCATCAGTGTTGGCAACGAGGATGTTGAAGATAACTTGGTCTAGGAGTGCCAACGCATCACTGGCGCTGACATAGCGTCCGGTCTCGAGAAGAGCCTTCAGGTCAAGCCCAGGTAGCGTGCCACGCTCGTATTTCCGGCCAGGCGGGATGCCGTTGGCCTGCGCAAAGTCCTCTTGGTGGAGCCGCAGAAGCTGACCACTACGACCTACCCTACGATCATAGCGAAGCACACCGATCGCTGTCCGCTCTGAGGATTGGAGGATTGTCGCTTTTGCGGCTTCGATCCCAGTGGCCTGCGCCATCCGCAAACACCAAACTTCGTTCTCAGTAATCCCAGGCAGATTGGGATTGTCAGGCTTTACAATCAAGGTGGATGGCGCCCCATTAAGGGGAACGGCAAGCACGTCACCCTCCTCAGGAAGACGCAATACAGGCACGCCTTCTGGGTCGAGAACAGCAAGCGCCGACTTCTTTTGGCCACCTGCCAAAGACTGGCGCACGCCTTCCTCGCCAACCAGAAATGGCCTACGACCAAGATCCTTGAAGTGACGTTCAAGCGCCAGACGCGGATCAGTTGTGTCATAAAAGCTGGTGAGAGGCGCATAATCCCAACGAGCTCGATCTGTTGCCGCGCCAAAAGAAAGAGCGCCGGCGGTATCGCCACCAATCTCAGCCAGCACAGCGAGAACGTCTGCCTGATCGAGACCGAGGGACCGCGTCAGAACCTGGAGCTGTTCTTCTTCTGGTAAGAGGTTGGCGAGCCAAGGGGAGACGATGTCAAATGGGTAAGGGTTGGTACGGAGGGGCATCGTGACAGACAAAGGAAACGCCCCAACCGTCTGCAGCCACCGCTCGGTATATTGTAGAGTGAGAGACCCGTCCGCCGCAACATCAACCTGCCCCACCGCCAGAGCATTAAACCAAACCGTAACAGAGGCGGTCACTGATACTCTCCGAGATCATAGCCTCCAGTTGCCTCTGGAGCACTGGCCTCGGCCGTGTAAGAGCCGTCTGCGACGATCGTCGGCAGGGGGGCTCTCAAAGCATCAGCGATCCGCTTAAGTGTCGTCAACCGTGAATCGCGCTTACCAGTCTCGATCAAGGACAGCGCAGGCGCACTGATGCCGGTGAGCCGTGCTAGTTGTTCGAGGCTCAAGCCTTGCACGAGACGGGTTTCACGGATCCGCTTACCGGTACCTGCCAGTAGTTCCTTATCTGTGTCATCCACCATCTTCTGCCACCTTACCTTTTTCAGTAAATGTAGCAGAGTTGTGGGTAAGAATAAAGATATCTTATCTTAAACGATAAAATCACCACTTTCGGGCAGGATTCACGGCGCCCCTTATTGAATAAGGTAATAACCTCAAAGGGGCTAGACAGCCTTTAAGGCAAGGATGGATGTTTGCGAATTAGGGCCAGTAACTGCCAAACCCGATGATTACAAACGAATCCCCCTTTTTGGGCTATGCGACTCGTCAAACGTTGACATGGCGTTGACATGGACTGAACGCTTAAAGCCCGACTGATTAGGTCGGGCTTTAAGCGTTTGATTTAGCGTATTTTTTTGGTTGCGGGAGTAGGATTTGAACCTACGACCTTCAGGTTATGAGCCTGAC
>NZ_CEZFMW010000150.1:0-6794 GCF_982993085.1 Thalassobacter sp.
AATGGCTGCCTCTGGCACGGGAGAGAGTTAGCGGCCAGGTTGGCTCCCTCCGCCACTACCCTTCATGACCCTTAGCTTTCACAGAACAAACAACGTTAGAGCGCGCCGCAATCGCGGCGTTTTGTTGTTTGTGTCGTTCAATAAGAGGAATTGGCGCACCCATCAGGATTCGAACCTGAGACCTCTGCCTTCGGAGGGCAGCGCTCTATCCAGCTGAGCTATGGGTGCCTAGGTAGGCTGATACCGTGGGACTTTCCGTCCCGCAATGTTAAAATGCGCCGATTTGGTTGAGAACTGATCGTGCAGCGCGCAAACCCGGTGCTTCGCCACCACGACCAAGGCGTTTCATTGCCAACTGGGCCATATCGGCTTGGGCGCTACGGGCGTCTGGATCATCGATCAGAGCGAGCAATGCGTCGGCAATCGCCGCAGGCTTGCATTCAGCCCCCAAGAACTCCGGGATGACGCGGCTTTCTGTAACAAGGTTCACAAGAGTGACCGTGTCGATCTTGAGCTTGTGGGCGATGATCTGGCGCGAGATCCAGTTCATATCGTAGGCGATAACCATGGCCGTGTCGCTCGCGGCGAGCTCCAGCGAGACGGTGCCTGATGCGGCCAGCGCGGTATCGGCCGCGGCAAAGGCTGCGCGCTTGTCGCGGGCGGCTATTTCACGGGGCACATCGCGCGGGTCAAGAACGATGGGATGGCCGGGCCAATTGCGCACTGCCCCTTGCACGGTACTGGCCACACTGGCCACCGTAGGCACGACCACACGCAAATCGGGGTGCTTGGCACATACCCGGCGCAATGCTTCGCCAAAGGGTGTGGCCAGTCGCGAGACCTCAGATCTACGAGAACCTGGCAGAACGAGCAGAAGTGGCGTATTTTCAACACCGTAGGTGGCGCGGAAGGTCGCAACTTCAGTGGGTGTTGCAAGCAGCTCGGTGGTGACGGGATGTCCCACGAAGTCACAAGTCATGCCCGCGCGTACCATGTACGGCGGCTCAAAGGGGAGCAAGGCCAACACGTGATCAATGGACCGGGCCATTTTCTCGGCGCGATGTTCTCGCCACGCCCAAACCGATGGGGCTACATAATGCACGGTCTTTAGGTCGGGCACACGGGTTTTGACCTTGTTTGCCACCCGAAGGCAAAAATCAGGGCTGTCGATTGTGATTAGAACGTCTGGCTCGGCCTGCGCAACGGCATCAGCGCATTCCTTGACCCGCGCGAGCAGCCCCGGCAGGCGCGGCAGCACTTCTGTCAGGCCCATGACGCTTAACTCTTCCATCGGGAAACGGCTGTGTAATCCCTGCGCCGACATTTCGGCGCCGCCCACGCCCTCAAAGCATACGTCTGGTGACAGTGCTTTGAGCCCCGCCATCAACGCAGCTCCCAAACGGTCGCCCGATGGCTCACCTGCGATGATCCAAATCAAGAGGCTCACGCGCGCTCTACCGAAATAAAGATACCAGCCTTTTCTGCGGCTTGCAGTGTGGTGTTAATGTCTAAGATGAACGCGCCGCCTGCCTGTAGCACAATCCCGTTTAGCTTGGCCTCGGCCACTCCACGGACTGTTTCAGGGCCGATCACGGGCATGTCGATCCGGGTGTCCTGATTGGGTTTGGCACCCTTGTAGAAAATGCCCCCACTGGGTCGGGCAAAGTCCGTCGCGGGCCGCGTTCCCTTTGGTGCGTCGGGACCAGATAGCCAGTCAGAAACACCACCAAACGCCCACTCCATTGGGTCACCGGGGTCTTTTTGTGGTGAGACCGGTGTAGCGGGTGGCCTCAGGCTTCGCAGCATCCAATCGGTTCCGGGCAAGGCCTCTACCGCGAGGACCTGGCCCCGCGCCACCACGCACCCCTGCCCGACGTCGACTGCTGCCATCGCCGCATGAACGGCACGCGCGCGGCTGACATCGGCCTTGTCCTGATCGGATGGCGTGCCGACCAACACACCCTCAGCGGGAAGCAGTTCGGGCACGATGTCCTGTGCGCCGATTACCTGCATCCCGGCCTCTTCGAAGAAGCTAATGACTGTGCGCAGCGCCCCATCGTCACCTGCCTGCAGAGCTTGCAACATGCGAGGCACCAAAGGCATCGTTTCGGCATCAATTTGAGTGGCGTCAATTGGTGGTCGTGCGATTGCGCCCGCAAAGCAGACTTGCGTTACGCCATCCTGTTTAAGGCCTGCGATAAAGCTGCCCAACGTTTCAATCCGAAATGTCTGGATCGGCCCGGACAGCGACGGCGCATAACCGTCCAGCGCGCACAGCCGCCACTCTTGACCCTCAAGCGCCTGCGCAACCACTTGCGGAAGCGCCCCTTGCCCTGCAATCAGAGCGATCATTTCGGGGTCAGAAAATTACGGTCAGAGGCGCCCATGATAAAGCTCACCATCTGTTGAACGTATTCACTGTCGTTTTCATCACCAATGCGTTTGGCCCGCTCGGTAAAGGTGCCCTCGCCCTGTTTCAGGGTCAAGAACGCGGCACGAAGTGCAGTGATATCCTCTCGCGCGACGCCGCGGCGTTTGAGACCCACAAGGTTCAGGCCATCCAACTCACCACGCGGCCCTTGGACAAGCCCGTGCGGGATGACATCGTTTGTGACCATCGATAGCGCGCCGATAATAGCGCCGCGCCCTACCCGCACCCATTGGTGGATGCCCGACAAGCCGCCAACAATCACATCGTCCTCAAGAACGCAGTGACCAGCACAGGCCGAGTTATTCACGACAATCACCCGGTTTCCGATGATGCAATCGTGGGCGATATGGCAGCCCGCCATGAACAAGCCGTCATCACCCACACGGGTCACACCACCGCCCTGCTCGGTCCCGGTATTCATCGTGACATGTTCACGAATGCGGTTGCGCGCGCCGATTATCAGCTGGGTCTTTTCGCCGCCAAATTTCAAATCCTGTGGGATTTCACCGATTGACGCGAAAGAAAAGATTACCGTGTCTTCACCTACCGTAGTGTCGCCAGCAACAACCACGTGGGATTTCAGCTCAACACGATCCGCAAGACGAACGTCTGGGCCGACAACGCAGAACGGACCGATGCGCACACCTGCTCCGATCTGCGCGCCGGGCTCAATCACACTAGAGGGATGGATGGTGGCCGTTGGGTCAATCGCCATGCTCATGCGTCCTTCGGAAGATCCATCATGGCAGTAAACTCGCACTCAGCGGCCATTTCCCCTTCGACGTTTGCTTTGCCTTCGAACTTCCACACCTTGCCGCCGGGCTTGCCACGGGTCACGGAGACGGCCATTTCCAGCACGTCACCAGGCACGACCTTGCGGCGGAACTTACATTTGTCGATACCCATGAAATAGACCAGCAAATCCTTGTCGGCCATGTTCATCGACACGCCCACCATCACGGCGGCGGTTTGTGCCATGGCTTCGATAATGGTGACGCCGGGCATGATGGGGGTCGCGGGGAAGTGACCCTGAAAGTGCGGCTCATTGAACGTCACATTCTTGATCCCAACCGCCGAGGTATTGGGCACGATGTCACGCACCTTATCGACCAGCAAAAACGGATACCGATGCGGGATAATCCGTTGAATAAGATGGATATCAGCCTCGGTCGGGATGGCGGGTGTGTCGGTCATGAATGCTCCTGACGGATGGGTCGTGTACCTGCTATTTGGCAGTGTGCGCGAATGTTCGGTGCCGATGCAACCCGGGTAATCTGGGTACAGGGCGCAGTGTTATGGGGTGGGTTTAGTCGATGCTTGCGGGGCTTTCCACCGTGTTGTCATCGGTGCCCTGTTGTGGGGTCAGCGTTTGGCGCACTTCGGGACGTTGCGTCGGCACCTGGACTTGCGCGTCCATCATCGCCTCAAGGCCGGGACCCTGCCCGACCACGCGGTCAACTTCGGCGATGGCGCGCAATGTGATGTCTACTTGATCCGCTGCCGCTAAAACAGTGCGCCGGTCCAACACCACCAAGGCGCCGGTGCGTTGCGCCAGTTCCGTTAGCACCGGACCCGCGAATTCGAAAAACAGCTGTGACGCCTGCTCGGCCTGTTGCGCCAGTGCCCGCCCTTTGACGTCTTGGGCCTGACGTATGTCTTCAACGCGGGTATCAAATTCGTCCGCCATGGCCCGAAATGCGGCAGGATCCATCTGGGCGCGTTGATCCGTAAGCGCTTGTTCCTCAGCGACCAATGCCGCTTCGATGCGGCGGTTCTCAAGGGACAGTGCCTGAGAGGCCGCCTCAATCTCACGCCGGATACGCTGGCCAAATAGGCTATTGGTATAAAGCGCATCGCGGTCCAAAACGACAATCGCTAGGCGCGGTATTTCAACCTGCGGCGCCTGTGCGGCCACAGGTACCATGGGCAGCCAAGTGAGTGTGGCGGCTAACACCGCACGGACAAAATCCCGACCAGACCAACGCCGGATCACATCCCACACGGGCTTAGAACCGTGTGCTGATTGTGAAGTCGAACGACTGCTCGCGGTCGGCGGTTTCGGAGTTTATGGCGTTTGTGAAATTGAACCGTAGCGGACCGATCTGGGTGTCCCACAAAATTCCGAAACCAATCGCAGAGCGCAACTCAAAGCTGTCATCCACAATGTCCAAACCAGCAGGACCGCCGTTCACATTGTCCAAGCCCCAAACGGACCCCATGTCGTAGAACAAGGCCCCTGAGATGCCGTATTCTTCGGGCACGAGGTTGATCGGGAATTGTGCCTCTACCCGCGCGGCAAAGTAGTTGTTGCCGCCCAAGGGATCATTCCCCGCATTCAAATCACGCGGACCAATTCCTGAGCTTTCGAACCCGCGCAGAATGTTCTGCGAGTTGAAAAAGCGATTGGACTCCCGCGAGACCGTATCGCCAAGCGAGGTTAGATTGCCGCCCTCGACCGTCGCCAACAGAAGGACATCTCCGTTCCAGACGGTGGTTTCACCAGCCAGTCGGAAGGTCGACTTGATGAACTCTTCATCTCCACCGAGGCCCGCGAACTCTTGTCCGAATTGAAGTAGCACACCCGCATCCGGGTTAAGCCCGACGTTGCGTGTGTCATAGCGCCAGCGATAACCAATGGCCGATGTGTCTGCTGTGCCCTGCTCATCTTCGATGATCTGTGAAATCGTGGTCACGCTATCGGGCGTCAGCGTATCACGCGAAAAGCTATAGCTCATCCGTAAGTCGCTGTATTCACCGGTGGGAAAGCCCAGCCCAACCGACGCGCCGACACTGCGCGTGTCGAACGCGCCGTCTTCGCTATCGGTGGTGCGGTAGAACACGCTAAAGGAAGCCGCCAAATCCCGGTTCAAAAAGAACGGCTCAGCAAAGGTCAGCTGAGAGTTAGCGTTATCGCTGCTTGTATCGAGCGTGAAGTTCACAACCTGACCGCGGCCCAGGAAGTTCGTTTCACGGAATGTGAGCGCAAGACCGACACCGTCCTGCACAGAATAGTTAGCCCCAAACCCAAGCGAGCCTGTTGGCTGTTCCTCAACATCGACATCCACGATGACTTGCGAGGGATCGGAGCCTTCGCGTGCTGACACGTCGGACTGGGTGAAATAGCCCAAAGCCCGAATGCGTTCTGCGGCGGCACGAATGGCGCGCGGATTGAACGGGTCGCCCTCAACAGTGGCGAATTGACGGCGGATCACACGATCCAGCGTGGTGGCATTCCCTTCGATATCAATGCGTTCCACAAAGATACGCGGCCCGCGTTCCACCACAAAATCGATGTCGAGCGTGCGCGCTTCGTCGTTGCGCGTGACACGCGGCGTCACACGCACAAAGTCGAGGCCCTGTTGCAGCGCCAACAACTCCAACCGCTCGATGGTCGCATCAATGGCTTGGGGCGAATAGGTTTTGCCTTCACCAATGCGGATTTCGTCTTGGAACTGGTCTGGGTCGACATCTGGCAAATCAGAGGACGCGGTCAGTGCGCCAAAACTGAACTGCTGCCCTTCTTGGACCCGAAACGTGAGAAAGAAACCGTCCCGCTCGGGGCTAAGCTCAGAACTGACGGACAGGACCTGCGCATCAACGTAACCGCGCGCCTGATAAAAGTCGCGCAACAGTTGACGGTCAAACGCGATCCGGTCGGCAACAAATGTGTCAGAGCGGATGAGCACACGAAAAATGCCAGCCTGCGTGCTCTCAAGGACGCGGCGCAGCCGCCGGTCCGAATAGGCGCGGTTGCCCACGAAAGACACGCGCTCGATCTCAACTGTGCGCCCTTCCGAAATCTCAAACACAAGATCGACGCGGTTGTCAGAGCGGCGGATGATCTTGGGCGTCACACTCGCGGTTAGACGGCCTTGGTCGGCATATGCTTGGATGATTGTTGCTGCGTCACGCTCCGCCTGTTGGGGGGAAAACACGCGCCGCACTTGGGACGTGACCAGCGATTGCAGGATTTCTGCATCGAGCCGATCGTTGCCCTCAAAATTGATCTGATTGATGGTGGGGAACTCTTGCACAACCACAATAAGGCGGTTGCCTTGGGGCACCAGTTCGACGCTCTCAAACAGGCCCGAATTTTGCAGACGTTGCAGGCCATCGTTCACGCGGGCCGCAGAAACCGATTGACCGGTCGGCAGGTCAATGAAGCTCAGGATCGTGGCATCTTCGATCCGCTGATTGCCCTCAATCTCAAAGCTGGAGAACTGGAAGGTCTGCGCTTGGGCGGCGCTTGAAACGATCCCGGCTGTTACGACCGCAAGGCCCACTGCGCGCGCGCGCTGCTTGAGGCCTAAATGCCTATCCATGGTAATGCCCCGCTCGATTGCATACTACATCTTCTTTGCAT
>NZ_CEZFMW010000151.1:0-6513 GCF_982993085.1 Thalassobacter sp.
CGCCGAAGTCCGAATTTCCTCCAAGCGCAAACAGAAGCATTGTGCGACGATCTCCTTGTGTATCACTTGTGCCGTTAAGGTTTTGATTTATGTTTTATGTCATACTGCCTTGTGTGGGTTGCTCACATTTACCGACAAGGCCTGTCGCTTTAGGCGGGACAAAATTATTTTTAAAGGACATTCGGGATGTTTTACCGAGACGAGCGACTTGCGCTCTTTATTGACGGTTCTAATCTTTACGCAGCGGCCAAAGCCCTTTCATTCGATATCGATTACCGGCTCTTGCGCCAAGAATTCATGCGCCGAGGCAAGATGCTTCGCGCTTTTTACTACACCGCTCTTCTAGAAAACGACGACTATTCCCCAATTCGTCCGCTTGTGGATTGGCTGCATTACAACGGCTTCACCATGGTCACAAAATCCGCCAAAGAATACGTCGACAGCCAAGGTCGCCGCAAAGTCAAAGGCAACATGGATATTGAGCTGACAGTCGATGCGATGGAAACCGCCGACCACGTTGATCATATTGTACTGTTTTCCGGAGACGGTGACTTCCGCCCACTCGTTGAGGCCGTGCAGCGTAAGGGCGTGCGTGTTTCTGTGGTCTCTACCATCCGCTCACAGCCTCCGATGATCTCGGACGAACTCCGCCGTCAGGCTGACAACTTTATCGAGCTTGATGAATTGCGTGATGTAATTGGCCGCCCCCCGCGTGAACCACGTGCCGAAGCGGATGGCGCCCCCATTATGGCACCTTCTTCTGGCGGCTGACCCTATATCCGGGGCGGGCGCCCCCGATAAACCGGCAACCGCCAGCCAAACAGAATAGATCCCGCACGCAACCCAAACGTCAGAGCCGCACACATCGCGATGGCCGCCCAAGGGGACGCGGGGCTCAACCACAGGCCAACCAAAGCACCCAATGCGCCAGCGAGTGCTGCGGTGACATACAACTCTCCCTGCTTCAGGACCAAAGGCACCTCGTTGCAGACAACATCGCGCATTAGCCCGCCCAAACAGCCGGTCATAACGCCCATAATCACTTGGATTGCGGCAGGTTGATCCACCGAACGCGCCGCCAACACGCCCGCAGCAACAGCCACGGATAAGGCAACAGCATCCAACCAAATCACCGCCTTCAGGCGACTTTCCACCCAGTGTGCCGTGAAAAAAATCACCACTGCCGCCAAAAGCGCGGCAGCGATATTTAGCGGGTCGGCCAACCAAAAAACGGGGTTTCGGTCCAACACGACATCGCGCACTGTCCCGCCGCCCACCGCCGTCAGACAGGCCACAAAGCCAAAGCCCACAACATCCAATTGCGCCCGCGATGCCACAAGCGCGCCCGTCACGGCAAACACAATCACAGATGCATAATCCAACAGAACAAGTGTCGTCATAAGGGCGCTCCAAACAAAAAAAGAAGGGCACAAACGCGCCCCTCTTTGGTTCTTAAATATCCATGTAACCTTAGCTGGCTACGCGGGACTGACGCTTACGCTCATGCGGGTCCAAATAGCGCTTACGCAACCGGATCGCGTTTGGCGTAACTTCGACCAGCTCATCGTTGTCGATGTAGGCAATCGCCTCTTCGAGCGACATCTTGACGGGCGTTGTCAAACGCACCGCTTCATCCGTACCGGAAGCCCGCACGTTGGTCAGCTTTTTACCCTTCAGCGGGTTCACCTCAAGGTCATTGTCACGGCTGTGCTCGCCAATGACCATGCCTTGGTAAACCTGTTCCTGCGCGCCGATGAAGAACTTGCCACGGTCCTCAAGGTTAAAGATCGCATAAGCAACCGAAACGCCATCTTCCATCGAGATCAGAACACCCTGACGGCGGCCAGGGATCGCGCCTTTAAACGGCGACCATTCATGGAAAACCCGGTTCAATACACCAGTACCACGCGTGTCCGTCAGGAATTCGCCGTGATAACCGATCAAACCACGCGACGGCACATGCGCGATGATCCGCGTTTTGCCAGCACCGGCTTGTTTCATTTCAACCAGTTCGCCCTTGCGGGTCCCTGTGATCTTTTCGATCACAGCGCCAGAGTACTCATCATCCACATCGATGGTGACTTCCTCAATAGGCTCCAATTTCTGGCCATCCTCCTCACGGAACAATACCTGCGGACGTGAAATCGACAGCTCAAAGCCCTCGCGACGCATGTTCTCAATCAAAACACCCATCTGCAATTCGCCACGGCCAGCGACCTCAAAGGCCTCACCACCGGGGGTGTCGGTGATCTGAATGGCGACGTTGGTCTCGGCTTCCTTCATCAGGCGGTCGCGAATAACGCGCGACTGCACCTTTTTACCATCACGACCCGCGAGCGGGCTGTCATTGATCCCGAAGGTCACGGTGATGGTTGGCGGGTCAATCGGTTGCGCGTCGATCGGCGTGCTCACGCTTGGATCGCACAGCGTGTCCGCTACGGTGGCCTTGGCCATACCAGCAAGTGTGACGATATCACCGGCAACCGCTTCATCGATAGGCTGTTGGCCCAAACCACGGAACGCAAGGATTTTAGTCACGCGGAAGTTTTCAATCTTGTCGCCCTCGCGGCTTAGCGCCTGCAAGGTCGTACCAGCTTTCAATGTCCCGGCCTCAACCCGGCCCGTCAGCGTCCGACCAATGAAAGGGTCCGCGCCAAGCGTGGTGGCCAACATGCGGAAAGGCTCATTTGCTGCCGCAAGCTGTGCGGGCTTTGGTACGTGCTTAACGATCAAGTCGAACAGCGCGGTCAGATCTTTGCGCGGCCCGTCCAACTCCAGATCGGCCCAACCGGACCGGCCAGAGGCGTACATGTGCGGGAAATCAAGTTGCTTGTCATCTGCGCCAAGGTTGGCGAACAGATCGAAACACTCATCCAGTGCGCGGTCAGGCTCTGCGTCGGGCTTGTCCACTTTGTTAAGCACAACAATAGGGCGCAGACCCAGCGCGAGCGCTTTGGAGGTCACAAATTTTGTCTGAGGCATTGGGCCTTCAGCGGCGTCAACCAGCAGAACCACGCCGTCAACCATGCTCAGGATACGCTCTACTTCACCGCCAAAATCGGCGTGGCCGGGCGTATCAACGATGTTGATCCGGGTTTCGCCCCATTCAACACTTGTCGCTTTCGCCAAGATGGTGATGCCGCGTTCGCGTTCTAGGTCATTGCTGTCCATCGCGCGCTCGGTCGTCGCCTGATTTTCCCGGTAAGTACCGGATTGTTTGAGAAGCTCGTCAACGAGCGTCGTCTTGCCGTGGTCAACGTGTGCGATGATCGCAATATTGCGAATATCCATGGGAACAGCCTTTGGAGGAGAGTAGGTGCGCGCGCCTTAGCGCAGGTCAGCCCAAAAAGCCAGCGCGCATTTTCTGCGTGTGCGATATGGACGCGACGAAAGCTTGGCGCTACGCCAAGGCATGAGCCCAGCGCGCGCCACCTTTGTCGGATTTGGAGCCGTCCTTTTGTGGGCGCTTCTGGCGTTGTTCACGGCGGCCAGTGGCGCAGTTCCGCCCTTACAATTGGCAGGCTTAAGCTTTGCGATAGGCGGTATGTCGGGCGCCATCGTCATGCTTTCTACTGGGCGATCCTTTGGCGCGTTGCGCCAACCGCCCCACGTTTGGGCTATCGGCGTGGGTGGTTTATTTGGATATCATTTTGTCTATTTTTCTGCCCTCCGCGCCGCGCCAGCGGTCGAGGCAAGCTTGATCGCCTACCTGTGGCCGCTCTTGATTGTGGTGCTTTCGGCGCTTGCACCGGGCGAGCGGTTGTTGCCTCGCCACGTGATCGGGGCGGCCTGCGGTTTTTGCGGGGCGGCTTTGTTGGTCACCCGCGGTGAGGCCTTGGCCTTTGATCCAACCTACACCAGTGGATATGCCCTCGCACTCTTGGCCGCGTTTATATGGTCCAGCTATTCGGTTCTGTCGCGCACGATTTCCCATGTCCCGACCGAAGCAGTCACCGGCTTTTGCCTTGTGACGGCAGTCCTCGCCACTGGGGCGCACCTGATGATTGAGACAACCGTTTGGCCCACAAACGCTGTCCAATGGGCCGCCATTATCGGGCTAGGCCTTGGACCGGTGGGGTTTGCGTTCTTTCTATGGGATGTCGGCGTCAAGCGGGGCGATATCCAAGTTTTGGGCGCAGCCAGCTACGCCGCCCCACTCTTATCTACCATTGTCTTGGTGGTTGCAGGGCAGGCTGCGGCCACGTGGTCATTGGCGGGAGCCTGCATGCTGATCACGCTTGGCGCGGGTATTGCGGCGGGCGTAGTTCGACGACGCGCCTAGTCCAACCGTTGCGGGCCGCGGTTCACGCCTTTGAAGACGTAAGCGAAACAAACACATCCTCAAGGTCTGCCTCCTCGGTCCGCACATCCCGGATCGAGATCCCCGCAGCATGGACTGCCTGCAACACCGCCTCGGCGCTGGTATTGGACCGGGCATAAGAAAACGCCAGCTCCCCATGGGGCCTGCGCGCCATTTCGACGCCCTTTGGCAGCGATACCTCACCAACTTCCGCCTCTGGCACGATCACGAGGGTTTTGGCGTCTAGCCGATCCAACAACACCTCAGTCCGATCACGCACGACCACTTCGCCATGATTTATAATCGCGATCTCATCACACATTTCTTGCGCCTCTTCGAGGTAATGCGTGGTCAGGATGATCGTCATCCCCCGCTCCTCGTTCAGCTTGCGGACGTTGCGCCACAGCATTTGTCGCAGCTCAATGTCCACGCCCGCTGTAGGTTCATCCAACACGAGGATTTGCGGGTGGTGCACAAGCGCTTTGGCCAACAACAGTCGCCGTCGCATACCGCCCGATAACGTACGCGCATAGGCCTCAGCCTTGTCCGACAGCCCGACGAGTTCAAGAATTTCATCGCTGCGGCGATCCGACTTGGGCACACCATATAAGCCGGCCTGCACCTCAAGGGCTGCGCGCGGCGTGAAAAAGGGATCAAGGTTCAGTTCCTGCGGCATCACACCAATAGCCGCCCGGCTTTGGCGTGGGTTCACATCTTGATCAAAGCCCCAGATGTTCACGCGCCCAGATGTTTTCGTCACCAACCCAGCCAGAATGTTGATCATCGTGGATTTGCCGGCGCCGTTTGGCCCGAGCAGGCCAAAAATGCTACCCTGAGGGATCTCCAGATCGACGCCCTTTAGCGCCTCTTTCGGTGCGCTCGCACCCTGCCCAGCATAGGTTTTGCGCAATCCTTCGATTTTGATCGCTGCTGCCATTTGGGCGTCCCTCACCATTCCCCTTGCCCACAAGGGGCTGTTTACCGCATAACCCCCCCTACCCCTTGAATCGTCTGGAGCCAACCCATGAGCATTGATGCCCCTGAGACAGAGATCGTGACCTCTTCCCGCGTGGCCTGTGATGGCGGCGGCGGTGCCCTTGGTCACCCACGCGTGTGGCTGACCGTGGACAGCACAAAGGGCTTTGTCGAGTGCCCCTATTGTGACAAAAAATTCATGCTTGCGGATGATGCCGAAGGCGCCGCGGCGCACTGACCTAGGATGAGCACGACAGGCCAGTCGCGAGCCATAACACCAAGCGATATCAAAGATATGAAGGGTGGCACGCCGATTGTCAGCTTGACGGCGTACACCACACCAATGGCGCAACTGATGGATGCACATTGCGATTTTGTGCTCGTCGGTGACAGTGTCGGCATGGTACTGCACGGCTTGCCCTCAACCCTGCAAGTCACGCTTGAGATGATGATCCTGCATGGCCAAGCCGTGCGCCGCGGGTTGAACCGCGCCCTCATGGTCGTGGACATGCCCTTTGGCAGCTATGAAGCCAGCCCACAGGTGGCGTTTGCCGCAGCCGCCCGCCTGATGGCGGAAACTGGCGCGGGCGCAGTCAAGCTTGAGGGCGGCGTGCATATGGCCGAAACCATCGCATTTTTGGTCGAACGCGGCATCCCCGTGATGGCCCACGTGGGCCTAACCCCGCAGGCGATCCATACACTTGGCGGGTACAAGGTACAGGGCCGGGGCGACGCGGCCCCCATGTTGATGGCCGATGCCCAAGCCGTTAGCGACGCAGGCGCCTTCGCTGTTGTCTTGGAAAAAGTACCGACCGGACTGGCCACAAAAATCACCCAAGCCCTGCCTATACCGACGATCGGCATCGGGGCCTCGGCGCATTGTGACGGTCAGGTTCTTGTGGTCGATGACATGCTGGGGCTGTTCACTACATTTAAGCCAAAGTTCGTCAAACGCTACGCTGATTTAGGCACGCAAGCCGAAGCAGCCGTCGAGGCCTATGCCCAAGACGTCCGGGCACGCAGCTTTCCGGCTGAGGAACACGGGTTCGCCGACTAGGCGGACCTATGCGCGCTCGCGCTGAGGGGCGCTGAGTTTCCCTCAATCGGTGTCCACAGAGCCTCGCCATCCATCGCCCCCTGCGCTAGAACCAAGCGCACGGCGAACAGGGGATTATCATGTCAGACACGCAATTCGGAAAAGGGTGCCACCTGCACCTCATCGACGGTTCGGCCTTCAT
>NZ_CEZFMW010000152.1:0-6379 GCF_982993085.1 Thalassobacter sp.
GGTTCGTCGTCACCGGCGTCGAGTTGCTGCATGACAAAGGCGCGCCGCTGTTTGAGGTGGCGCGCGACAAAAGCCCGCTGTGCCGCCCCGCGCAGGATCGGGCGCACGGGTGGTTTGGCTTCCGCCGCTTCATCTTTGCCCTGGGCTAGCTTTTGATCAAACACAACCTCTAGCTGTGACACATCTGAGGCATCCATCCCTGTCGGAACCTGTAGGCCGGGAAACAGCGTCTCGGCCCATGTCCCATTGGCACTGACAAGTGCATGACGCGCAGTCGCGATATGCCAATACCTGACCGGGATTTCGCCGTCGAGTTGACGCACGCCCGGGGCATCAAGCAGAAACCGCGCTGCGAGCAATATCTCAGGCTGTCCAAACATGCGCTGTGCGATGGATGACCGTAGGCAAAGCCGATGGTGGGGCGATACCCGCAATGTCACAGAGGGAAAGCCGCGCCCCAGTGCGCCCGCCGCGATTTCGATCGGGGCATGGGCGCGGGGTTCACTGTGAAGCGTCGTCCCGATCCACCGAACCGGTTGCACCCCGTAATCCAGCGTCTGAACGGGATAGCCCACGCGAATATCCTCAACCGGGAGGGGGCCCCGCGGCGTGTGAATGAACGTGCCGGTGCAAAAGCATTGTGGACGATCGCCAGCAGACAGTTGGTTGTGGGCGAAACGCGCCATAAAAGCCGCTGGGTCGGTGGGGGTGATTGTCACCTCTGCGCTGTGTTGGAGGGTATTTATTGCCCCGCTTTCGGCAAAAACGTCGCCGCATGTCGTTTGCGTCACAAGCGCATCGTGCCCTTGTTGCGACGACGGCATTTTGATCCAAGCAGACAGGGCCCGAGCAGGCTCAGCCGCTACCGGCTTGTGATCAGGTGTCAAAGAATAGGAAAAAATATGAGATTTAGGGGCTAATCCAGCATCTAGCTGAGAAACTCCCGTCCCCGCGATACCTGCTAGGAGCACAGGTATCGCGGGACAGGAACCACGAAGCGTTTGGGGAAACGCAGTCTGAGACAATGGCGCATGGCGGCCGAGATAAAGGGCATTCGTCGGCGTTGGCGACATAAAGAAGACTCACGTGGAATTTCTTCAGAAGGGTCTACAAGAAAATCCCTAATAGAAAATAAAGGCATCCTGACGACTTGCACCCTTTCTGCCAGCACAACGCCATTGTCGATCCTGCGTTGTTAACGCTATACATGCGCAAAACGACCCCGGGGCTGTTCCGGGACAAAAAAGGAAGCAGTCATGTCAGATGATTTTTTGCTCGACACCGACGACCTGAACCGCCGTATGGATGGTGCGATCGCAAACTTGCGTGTTGAATTCGCGTCGTTGCGGACCGGGCGGGCCTCGGCCTCGATGTTGGAGCCGGTGATGGTGGACGCCTACGGATCGCCCACACCGATCAACCAAGTTGGCACGGTCAACGTACCAGAGCCACGCATGGTCACGATTAACGTCTGGGACAAAGGCTTGGTCGGAAAAGTTGAAAAAGCCATTCGAGAGAGCGGCTTGGGGATCAATCCTCAACTTAACGGCACCATCATTATGTTGCCCATCCCAGAACTGAACGAAGAACGCCGCCGCGAGCTGACCAAGGTCGCAGGCAGCTACGCTGAGAACGCGCGCGTGTCCGTCCGCAATGTGCGGCGGGACGGGATGGATCAGATCAAGAAAGCCAAAGCCGACGGTATGTCCGAGGACGACCAAAAGCTTTGGGAAGAAGAAGTGCAGGAAATGACCAACGACTACATTAAAAGGGTCGATGCGCTGCTTGAAACGAAACAAGCCGAGATCATGCAAGTTTAAAATCCACGAAACGGGCCGGAGCGCCGTTAGGGCGCAGGCCCTTTCGCCGCCTCACGTTGATATAAAAAGACCGTTTTCATGGAAAAAACCGTTACTTCTGCCGCGCCTCAGCCCGATGCGCCCCGAACAGGCCCGCGTCATGTCGCGGTTATCATGGACGGCAATGGCCGATGGGCGGAAAAGCGCAATCGCCCTCGGCTGTTGGGGCACCGCGCCGGAGCGCGTCGTGTGCGTGAAATCGTGGAAGCCTGCCCAGATAACGGGGTGGAATACCTGACCGTGTTTGCCTTTTCGACCGAAAACTGGAAGCGGACACAGGCCGAAGTATCCGGTTTGATGATGTTGTTTCGTCGTTATATTGAGCGTGAGGCGAATAACCTTTTGCAAAAGGGCACTCGGGTTCGGTTTATCGGTGATCGCGTGCGCCTTGACGACAAACTCGTGAGCCTGATGGACATGCTTGAGGAACTGACCAAGGACAACACGCTGGTTCATCTGACCATCGCGCTGAACTATGGCGGCAGGGATGAGGTCGCACGGGCCACGAAGCGCTTGGCGCAGGATGTGCAAACTGGGGCGCTAAACCCCGATGAAATCACGGATGAAACCTTGCCGCGCTATCTGGATACACACGTTTTGCCTGACCCCGATCTGGTCATCCGCACCAGTGGTGAGGCACGGATTTCCAACTTCCTTTTGTGGCAATCGGCCTATGCAGAATACGAGTTTATCGACACTCTTTGGCCTGACTTTACGCGTTCCATTTTTGAAGACGTTTTGCAGCGCTTTGGGACCCGTTCGCGCCGGTTTGGCGGAGCAACAGGGTGACCAATTTCGCGGATTTGATGCCTCGGATCGCGACGGCGCTGGTGTTGCTTGTGATTGGTGGTGCTGCGGTGTGGGCAGCGGGCCCTTGGTTTGCAGCACTTATCGCCGTGGTCTGCGGGATCATGGTGTGGGAGCTAGCGCGTATGATCGGCGCCGACCAAAAACGCGCTCTGGCGTTGGGGGGGCTGAGCACCGGGGCGTTGGCGGCAGCCTATGCCTTGCCACTCGGCCTCGCGCTGCCGTTGTTATTGGCGGTGCCAATGGCGGGGATCGCAGCGTTACACCTGCATCGGCGCATCTTTATGACCTTTGCGCTTGCGATATTGTTCGCGGGGCTTGGGCTCACGCAGCACCTTACTAATTTTGGCTTAATCTGGATGTTATGGTTGATCGGCGTCGTAGTAGCCTCTGATATCGCAGGTTATTTTGCTGGGCGCCTACTGGGTGGGCCCAAGTTTTGGCCCACTGTATCCCCCAAGAAAACATGGTCAGGCACCGTGGCAGGCTGGGTTGCAGCGGGATTTGTCGGTTGGGCAGTAATGGGCGTGACGACCGCTGGGATTGATCTGATTGGCATATCGATTGCTTTGGCGATGATGGCCCAGATGGGAGACATCGCTGAATCAGCGGTCAAACGAAAGATGGGTGTAAAAGACAGCTCTAATCTGTTGCCAGGGCATGGCGGACTATTTGATCGCTTTGACGCAATGTTGGGTGCCGCCGTTTTGCTATTTGTCATCGAGAGCGTGGCTGAATTCCCTCCGGTGCCCGCATGAAGCGCGTTTCTGTCTTTGGGGCGACGGGTTCGATTGGTCAGAACACGCTTGATTTGATCGCCCGCGACCGAGATGCCTATGATGTTGTCGCGTTGACCGGCGGCGGGAATATCGCGCAGCTTGCCAAGGACGCCAAGGCGTTACAGGCCAAAGTTGCAGTAACGGCCTATCCAGAAAAGTATGACGAATTGCGCGATGCGCTTGAAGGGTCAGGGGTTGAAGCCGCAGCAGGGCCAGAAGCCATTGCAGAGGCCGCAGATCGTCCAGCGGATTGGATCATGTCCGCAATTGTGGGTGCCGCAGGGCTGGTCCCGGGGCTGCGCGCGTTGCGCCATGGCGCCACGCTTGCCCTTGCGAACAAAGAAAGCCTTGTCACCGCTGGCCCGCATCTCATGGCTGAGGCCAAGCGTCACGGCGCTCGCATTTTGCCGGTGGATTCAGAGCACTCGGCGGTTTTCCAAGGCCTTGTCGGTGAGAACATCGAGGATGTGGAGCGGATTGTCATCACCGCGTCAGGCGGGGCTCTACGTGACTGGCCGCTAGAACAGCTTGGCGCCGCCACGCTTGCCGACGCTTGTGCGCATCCCAACTGGGATATGGGGCAGCGCATCACCATCGATAGCGCGTCCATGTTTAACAAAGCCCTGGAACTCATTGAAACGAGAGAGTTCTTTGATGTGACGCCAGAGCAGATTGAGGCCGTGGTTCATCCTCAAAGCCTTGTTCATGCGCTGGTTGGCTTCCGGGATGGCGCGCTGATGGCGCACATCGGTCCGCCCGATATGCGGCACGCCATTGGCTACGCCTTGCATTGGCCGGATCGCAAACACCTGCCGGTGGCGCGTCTGGATCTCGCGCAGATCGCGACCCTCGAATTCCGTCCGGCGTGTGAAAAACGCTGGCCTGCATTGCGTTTAGCACGCGAAGTTATGCATCTGCGCGGACTAGCGGGCGCATGTTTCAACGCTGCCAAAGAAACCGCGCTTGATGCGTTCATCGCTGGGCAGATCGGTTTTCTGACCATGACTGAGGTGGTAGAGCGTACGTTAGAACAGACGCAGGCCCGTGAAGGTCTTGATAGTGCCACAGTGTCACTTGATAACATCCTCGCGGTGGACCACCTAAGCAGGACATGTGCCGTTGAAATTGCTGCGCAACTGGCTGGCGCACACACCGACTAAACAAAGGAACACCTTTTGGATTTTAGTTTGCTGCCCCAGTTCGGGGGTCTTGTATGGACCCTTCTTGCCTTTGTTGTCGCATTGTCTGTGATCGTCGCGATCCATGAATATGGGCATTACATCGTTGGGCGCTGGTGCGGCATTCATGCTGAGGTGTTTTCAATCGGCTTTGGTCCGGTAATTTGGTCGCGACCGGACAAACGCGGGACAGTGTGGCAGATCGCGGCGCTGCCCTTTGGCGGTTACGTTAAATTCAAAGGGGACGCGAACGCGGCCTCTGTTGGTGGCGACGGTACGGTAGACACGATGTCTGACGCAGAACGGCGCAGCACCATGCCCGGCGCGCCCTTGGCGGCCCGTGCGGCAACGGTGGCTGCCGGTCCAGTGTTCAACTTCATCATGTCGATTGCTATTTTCGCTGTGTTTGTTGGCATCGCGGGCCGTGCAACTGATGATCCGGTGGTCGGTCTGCTCAAGCCGTTGCCCGCGGATTGGTCGACACTGCAACCCGGTGATACGATAACAGCGATAGACGGGGTCTCAGTAGACACGATGGAGGACGTGCTAGTCACGGCCTCGGAACTGACCCCAGCCACCAATGTCACCTACGATATCACGCGAAATGGCTCGGCGATGCAGGTTGAAGCGACTTTCCCGTTGGTGTCGGTCATCGATGCTGTCCAGCCCCGTTCAGCCGCTGTGGACGCGGGCCTGTTGAAAGGCGATGTCATCAAATCCGTAGACGGCAAGGCGATCCATGCCTTTGGTCAATTGCGTGAGGTCGTGGCGGCCTCAGATGGTGCCCCCTTGAACCTTGAAGTCTGGCGGGCAGGGGAGACGCTTGACGTCACACTTAGTCCTCGTCGTGTAGATCTGCCTTTGGCTGAGGGCGGCTTTGAAACGCGTTGGTTGATCGGTATCTCTGGCGGTCTGTTCTTTGAGCCAGAAACCGAGACGATGGGTCCCCTGAGCGCGATCAAATATGGGGCGGAACAGACGTGGTTTATCGTCAATTCATCTTTGTCCGCACTTTATCATATTATAACGGCTCAGATCTCGACCTGTAACCTATCGGGTCCTGTCGGCATCGCGGGGGCTGCGGCGGATACCGCTGCGATGGGGGCCAGTGAGTTTATCTGGTTCATCGCCGTGCTATCGACCGCCGTTGGCCTGCTAAACCTGTTTCCCATCCCGGTCCTCGACGGGGGGCATTTGGTGTTCTATGCCTATGAAGCTGTGCGTGGCAAACCACCCTCGGACAAGACGCTGAACGTCATGATGACTGTCGGCATCATGCTGATGGGATCGTTGATGGTTTTCGCCCTAATGAACGATTTTCTCTGCCCATAGGCGCATATTTCGCATCAATTGAAGCGAATGTAGGCTCTAAACGCCGTATTTCCGCCCAATTCAAAGCCTAGGCTTGACCTATTGAATTGCTGGATTGCGGAGGCGTTTGTGATGAAACACATTCACGATGGATACCGGGGCTTGTCCTTGTTTTTCGGTCTGAACGCGGATCGGTTCCTTTCGGTTTTGATGGTCGGGTTTGCCCTTTTGATGGCCACCTACTTCGCAACCTTAATGTAACTGACCGACGTCACATCAGCGGTCCCGCGCTGATTGCGTTCATCTTAGTTAATTTTACTGTGGCAGAGGCCCGCAAAGCAGAGGTTTTGCAGTAAAGTGGGTTTTGACATGGTCCCGGGCCTGCGGTAGATGCAAAGAAGATGTAGTATGCAATCGAGCGGGGCATTACCATGGATAGGCATTT